>JBCBKN010000372.1:0-4575 GCA_038521775.1 Pseudomonadota bacterium
CCGAACATGATCATGTCATGCTGACCCGCATCGAAGCCCGGGCCGAAGAACGCGCCCTGGGCACGGCCGCCGATCCGGTGCGGCTGGAGGTTTTCAACAACCTTTTCATGTCGATTGCCGAGCAGATGGGCGCGGTCCTGGAAAACACCGCCGCCAGCGTCACGATCAAGGAGCGGCTGGATTTTTCCTGCGCGGTGTTCGATGCCGCGGGCGATCTGATCGCCAACGCGCCGCACATGCCGGTGCATCTGGGCTCGATGGGCGCCAGCGTGAAGACGGTGATCGCGCAAAACCCCGGCATGGGGCCAGGCGATGCCTATATGCTCAACGCGCCCTATAACGGTGGCACGCATCTGCCCGATATCACGGTCGTGGCCCCGGTTTGGGACGCGGCGGGGCGCGAGATCCTCTTTTTCACCGCCGCGCGCGGGCATCACACCGATGTGGGCGGGCTGACCCCGGGCTCGATGCCGCCCGACAGCCGCACCATCCATGAGGAAGGCGCCTATATCGACAATTTCCAGCTCGTCGCGGGGGGTGTGTTCCGCGAGGCCGAGACCCGGGCGCTGCTGACCGGGGCGGACTACCCCGTGCGCGCGCCGGAGGTGAATTTGGCCGATCTGCGCGCCCAGCTGGCGGCCTGCGAAAAGGGCGCGCAGGAGCTGCGGCGGATGGTCGGTCAGTTCGGGCTTGCGGTGGTGCGCGCCTATATGGGCCATGTGCAGGACAATGCCGAGGAATGCGTGCGCCGCGCGATCGAGGCGCTGAGCGATGCCGAGATCACCTATCCCATGGACCCCGATTTCGACGGGGCGCCGCGCGAGATCCGGGTGAAGATCAGCGTGAACCGGGCCGACCGCACCGCGCGGGTCGATTTTTCCGGCACCACCGGCCAGCTGGCCACCAACTACAACGCGCCCGAGCCGGTGACCCGGGCCGCAGTGCTCTATGTCTTCCGGCTGTTGGTCGCAGCGCCCATTCCGATGAATGAGGGGGTGATGAAGCCCCTGGAGGTGATCCTGCCCAAGGGCACGATGCTGAGCCCGGCCTATCCAGCCGCGATCATCGCGGGCAATGTCGAGACGAGCCAGGCGGTCACCTCGGCGCTGCTGCTGGCGCTGGGGGTGCAGGCCGCGGCGCAATCGACGATGAACAACGTGACCTGGGGCAATGCGACCTATCAGTATTACGAGACGGTCTGCGGCGGCTCGGGGGCCGGCATCGGCTATGACGGCCGCCCGCATCCCGGCACGGGCGGTGTGCACACCCATATGACCAACTCGCGCCTCACCGATCCGGAGGTGCTGGAATGGCGCTTTCCGGTGGTGCTGGAGGAGTTTTCGCTGCGGCGCAGCTCGGGCGGGGCCGGGCAATGGCATGGCGGCGATGGCACGCGCCGCAAGATCCGGTTCCTGGAGCCGATGACCGCGGCGTTGCTGGCGGGGCATCGCGTTGTGCCGCCGCCGGGGCTGGCAGGCGGCGCGGCCGGGGCCTGCGGTGTGACGCGGATCCTGCGTGCCGATGGCCGGGTCGACACGCTGGCAAGTGCTGACAAGACCGAGCTGGCCGCGGGCGATGTCTTTTGGCTCGACACCCCATCGGGCGGCGGTTTCCGGCCCGGATCCTAGCCTGGTGCCCCAAGGCCTGGCAGGCCTTGCCGTGGCGCGCCGCGGCTGGTCCAATCGGATGCGAAACTGGAGGACGCCCGATGACTCGCAACCCTGCTGCCGACGCCATCTTTGGCGCCCATCTCGCCGATGCCGCCGCGATGGGGCTGCACTGGCTCTATGACCCGGCGCGGATCGCGTCGCTGGACGGGCCGGTTGCCTTTCGCACCCCCGATCCTGCCGAGTATGACGGGGTTCCGGGGATCCTGGTGCATGCCGGGCGCAAGGCAGGCACAGGCACGCAGTATGGCGAGCAGATGCGGGTGATGACCCGGTCGATCCTGTCGCATGGTGGCTATGCGCTGGACGCCTATCTGGCCGGGTTTTCGGCCAGTTTCGGCCCCGGCGGCAGCTGGCAGGGATATATCGACAAATCCACCCGCGGCACATTGGCAGGCATCGCGGCGGAGCAAAGCCCGACCGGACCCGAGGATGATCAGGCCCCGGCGCTGTCCAAGCTGCCGCCGCTGATGGCAGTGCTGCAAGGCGCATCCTGGGAGGCGCATGTGGCCGAGGCCGTGGCGGCGACCTCGAACCACCCAACCGCGTTGAGCTGGGCCCCGGCGGCCGCGGCCGCGCTCCATGCGGCACTGGCGGGCGCCGATCTTGCCGCTGCGCTGCAGGCCGGCATCGGCGCGGTTTCGCCCGAAATCGCCAGCCCCTTGCAGGCTGGCATCGACCGGGCCGGCGAGCCGCTGCTCGACCATGCGCGCGAGGTTGGGATCGCCTGCCCTTTGCCCCAGGTTCTGCCGGTCAGCTTCAACATCCTGACCCGGGCGACGAGCCTGCAGGATGCCATCGAAACCAACATCCGGCTTGGCGGCGACAATTGCGGGCGCGCGATCTTCATCGGCGCCATGGCCGCGCTGGAATGGGGCATCGACAGCGCGCCGCTCGACTGGCTTTTGGCGCTGGAGGATGGCGCCGCTATCTGGGCCGAGGCGCAGGCCGTTGCGGCCCTTGGAACCACCGCGCCAGCCGGGTCGTGACGCTCATCGGGATCTGATAGATCGCGGTGTAGAGCTGGAGAAGCGGGTCGGGCGGCAGCACCGCGACGTAAAGCGCGACGGTGCGGTTTCCCGCCAGCAGTCCAAGCGCGCCGGCATCCGGGGCGGGCAGGCCGCGGCGGGCAAGTGCCGCACAGATGAGCGCCGTGCAGGTGTTGAGCGCCAGGGCCAGCCCGGCAAGCCCCGCGGCCTGGACCGGGTTGGCGCGCACCAGATCCACAAACCCGTCAAAGAGCGAGACAAAGAAGGCGGCCATGGCCAGCGCCACGACGCCATCGAAACTGCGCCCCGCCGCGGCAATCTGCGGCGCGCCGAGCAGGGCGCGGATCGCGACCGCCAGAACCGCTCCGCCCAGAATGGTCAGAAACAGCCGCCCGGCGAGCAGCCCGGGGCCGATCGCCGGGGCCGCCTCGACCAGCAGCGCGATCATGACCGGGCCCAGTAGCGGTGTGACGGCCATGGCCAGCACGGTCAGCTCCAGCGCCAGCCGGGCGTTCAGGCCCATCATGAAGGCAAGACCGGCGGCTGAGGCGATGGGCGGGGCCATGGCCGTGTAGACCAGAAGCGCGCGCCATTCGGGCGGCAGTGCTGCCCCCAGCAGCCACAGCATCACCGCCCAGACCGGCATGAGCAGAAGCGTCAGCCCGGCCAGCCGGCCCGCCCTGGCCGCGGCCGCGCCCAGCGCCTCGCGCAGGTCAAGCCGCGCCATCGACAGCCCCAGCACCAGGCAGAGCAGGGCCGGCAAGGCCGGGCGCAACAGATCGGAAAGCTCCGGGACGAGCAGGGCGAGCAAGATGCCGCCCGGCATCACCCAATGCGCGCGCGCGCCCAGCCAGGCAAGCCCGCCAAGAAGATGCGCGGCGATCACGCGGGGTGCCGCGGGAGGCGCAGCGGCCAGCAAATCGGCCAGCAACTCGGCCAGCAACTCGGGCCGCACCACCAGAAGCGCCCCGGGAGACGCAACGGCCAGCACCGCGGAGAGCGCAACGACAAATACATCGGGCGGCGCAATGGCAGGTGGCACGGCCAACACCACGGGCAGCACCACGGGCAGCACCACGGGCAGCACCACGGGCAGCACCACGGGCAGCACCACGGGGATACAGGCCCTGGCATGACCCGTCCGGTCGGCACGGCGCGGGCCTTGCTCACCGCGCGCCGGAAAACCGGGTCGGCGCCAAGGCCGCCAGATCGTGGTTGGGCCGCGCGCCGGTTGCAATATCCGCGGCAAGCTGGCCCAGCAGCGGTCCCATGGTCAGCCCCACATGCTGCCCGCCATAGGCATGAACGATGCCCGGGCGGCGCGGGTCCTCGCCCAGCACCGGCAGGCTGTCGGGCAGCGAGGGGCGATGGCCCATCCATTCCTCGGCATGCGCCCAGGTTAGATCGGGATAGACCCGGCGGATCGCCCGCCGCAGCAAGGCAAAGGGCGCGCGCGAGGGCGGGGCGCGCAGCCCGCCGAACTCGACAATCCCCGCCAGGCGCATGCCGCCCTCCATCGGGGTCACCGCAAAGCTGCCGGCGGCGACCATATAGGGGTGCGGCGGGCGGATGTTCGTGTCGCGCAGCATCAGGTGATAGCCGCGCTCGCTTTCCAGCGGCATGCTCAGGCCCAGGCTTTGCGCGAGTGCGCCCGACCAGGCCCCGGCGGTCAGCACGATCCGGTCGGCGGCCAGGGTTTCGCCGCCGGCAAGCGTGACCTGCCCGGGGGCAAGCGAGACGGCTTCGCCCTGCCGGACACGGCCGCCCTGGCCAAGAAAGGCCTGGGCAAGCTCCGCCACGTATCCGCCGGGATCGGTGATCCAGCCATGATCTGGCAGGGCGATGCCGAACCGCGCGCCCGGCCCCAGCCCCGGATCGGCCGCGCTCAGCGCCTCCTGCATGCGCTCTTCGACCGCAAA
>JBCBKN010000373.1:0-4563 GCA_038521775.1 Pseudomonadota bacterium
AATGCCCTGTTCGATCGGTGCCAGGGCGCGGCCCAGCAGGATCGAGCCCGCGATCATCATCCCCGGGCTCAGCTCGCCCTGCAGCACCAGATAGGCGCCGAGCCCGAGCATCAGCGACTGCATGAAAAACCGGAAGCTCTTGGAGATGTTGGAGATCGTGCCCGACACATCGGAGGCCGCGATGGTCGCATCAAGCGACTTGTCGCGCCGCGCGCGCCAGCGCAGCAGCCCCGCATCGCGCATGCCCAGACCCTGGACGATCTCCGCCTCGCGCCGCAGCGATTCGGAGAAGTTCTCGGCCTCGGCCGACATCTGGTTGGCCTCGACCAGCGAGCGTTTGGAAGAATACTGGTTGAGCAGGGTCAGCCCGACCAGCACCGCTCCGCCCAGAACCGCCGCGGTGCCCAGAATCCAGTGGAACAGGAACAGGATGGCCACGAAAATCGGGGTCCAGGGCATGTCGAAAAAGGAAAACAGCGCCGGCGACGAAAACAGCCGCTGGATCGATTCCAGATCGCGCAGCCCGCTGGCCGGGCGCGTGCGCTCATCCGGCGCGATCGACCGGCGCAGCACCGCATCGAACACCCGTTTGTCGAGCAGCGTCTGGAATTTCGCGCCGATCCGCGCCATCACCCGGGCGCGCGCGTAATCCATCGCGCCCGAGAGCGCATAGAGCAGCACCACAAGGACCGAGATCGCAACCAGCGTGGCCTCGGACCGGCTGGTCAGCACCCGGTCGTAGATCTGAAGCATGTAGAGCGGGCCGGTGAGCATCAGCAGATTGACAAAAAAGCTGAAGATGGCGACGCCGATCAGCAGATTGCGGCTGCCGTTCAGCGCTTCGCGCAGTTCCGGCGCGCCGGGAGGTGTGGGAGGTTTCATCGACATCCGATCAAGGTCTTTCGCGGTCCGTCGCTCCGCCTGCTGTCCGCCCAAGAGCAGCCCCTGGCGCGACAATTGGGGGTCACTAGCACAGTTTACACGCTTCTGCGACCCGCGCCCTGGGCCGTTCTGTGATCCATCGCGCGTCCCAGGCGTACCACCAGTCAGGCATCGGCGGTCCGATGGCGACCGTGCCATCGGCATCGGCCGGCGACCTGTGCCGGTCGGCGCGCGTCAGGTGGCACGCCCGGTGCGCAGCTGGGCGCTTGTGAAGGAGCGTTATATGGGCGATACAGGCGGGGAAAGCCCCTTGGTGCAGGGAAATGTCGAGATTTTGACGAAACCTTGCCGGATGCCGAGATGAGCTCCTGGGGCGCGGCGTCGGTAGGAGGGTCAGAATGCGCGGAGTGGTGAGGGCGCGGCTTGGCCGTGTGGCCGCTGCGGCGGGTGTGGTGATGCTGGCGGGATGTACCCCGCCGCCCACGGATGGCACGCTGATCGCCGATCCCTATGAGAGCACGAACCGACGCATCCACGAGCTGAACAAGGGCGTCGATGCAGGCGTCTTGCGCCCCGGCGCACAGGTCTATGAGGCGGTGACCCCGACCCTGGTGACCTTCCTGGTGCGCAACGGGCTGTCGAACCTGGAATTGCCGGTCTATGCGGCCAATCAACTGCTGCAGGGCCGTCCGATGGATGCGCTGTCGACGGCCGGCCGCTTTGGCCTCAACACGGTCTTCGGGGCGGGCGGACTGCTCGACCCGGCCACCGAGTTCGGCCTTCCCATGCGGCGCGCCGATTTCGGCGAAACGCTGTTTGTGTGGGGCGTGCGCGAAGGCGCCTATCTAGAATTGCCGTTCCTTGGCCCCTCGACCGAACGCGACGCGGCGGGCCTGCTGGTGGATTTTCTGATGAATCCGACCACCTATTTCACCGGATTTGTGATAGAATCTCCAGCGACCGAGGTGCTGTTGGGTTTGCGCGGCTCGGACCTTCTGGCCTTCCGCGCCGAAAACTCCGAGCTGCTGGAGCAGCTCTTTTACCAATCCACAGACAGCTATACCGAGGTCAAGAACGCCTTTGTTCAGGTTCGCCGGCGCGAGCTTGGGGTGGAGACCACGCCCGAAGACGCGCTGCCGGACATCTTTGCCGATCCGGCTGAGGACGATGGCTGAGCCGGACGGGTGCGGGAGAACTCCGTGATGAGACATTTGACGCTTACGCGCCGCAGGGCGCTTGTGCTTGCCGCGGCAGGCATTGGCACGGCGGTGCTTCCGGCGCATGCCGCGATCGGCATCGACGACGCCCGGGCCTTTGTCGCCGAAACGGTCGACGAGCTTTTTGCCATCGCACGCTCGGGACAGTCGGTCGACGCCCAGCGACAGGAGTTCCTGGGGCTTCTCGAGCGCCGCACCGCGATCGAAGCGATTGCGCGCACCTGTCTGGGCGTGGCCTGGCGCTCGGCCAGCGACGGGCAGAAGCAGGCCTATCTGGCCGCCTTCAAAACCTATATCGCGCGGAAATATGGCGGCCGTTTCGACGAGTTTCGCAATGCCAAGCTCGAGATCACGAATGCGCGCGATTTCGGCGATCGCGGCGTGATCGTGGAAAGCCGCGGCACGCTTGAAAACGGCCAGTCTGCTGTTGTCGAATGGGGCGTGTCGGACCGGTCGGGCCGGGTGCTGATCTCCAACATCGTGGTCGAGGGGCTGTCGCTGGTGACCTCCGAGCGCGAGCTGATCGGCGGCATGCTGGAGCGCGCGCAGGGGGATGTGGACCGACTGGTGACGGATCTTAAGGTCGCGTCGTGAAACGCCTCTGGCTGTGGATCGGGATTGTTGTCCTGGTTCTGGTCGCGGGCTGGTCGCTTGTCTGGCTGTTCCTGCGCGGTGAGCTGATTGCCGCGCTGGACGCGCAGGAGGATCGGTTTCGCAGCCAAGGCGATCTTGTCTATGAAAGCCGCACGATCGGCGGCTATCCGTTTTCCTATCACACCGAGTATACCGGGCTTCAGGCCGCCACGCCGGATGGGGTGCGGCTGGAGCTGCCCTGGCTGCAGGGCGCCGCATCGGTCTTTTCGGGCGGGGCGGTGACGATCAGCCTGCCCGATGCGATCGATCTGAGCTTTGCCGCGCCGCCCCAGGGGCTGGCCCCGCAGATGCGTCTGGTCAGCGACGGTCTGGGCATCGTCATCCGGTTTCAGGGCGGGGGCGATCTGGGATACAGCCTGGCTGCGGATCGCATGGCGCTTTTTCGGCGCGAGGATGCCGAGATCCGCGAGGCGCTGGCCCAGGCCGATGAGGTCACGGGGTTTGTGCGGCGCGACCCGGTGGCCGACCGGCTGGCGGGCGAGCTGAAGGCCGGCCTTGCCTCGATCAGCGTCGCCACACAGCCGGGGGCCTCGCCCAGCCGGGCCACCCTGATCGATCCGGTGCTGAGCCTGTCGGCCGAGCGCGCGCCGCAAGGCGGTTTGGGCGAGCTGATCGCTGGCGCGGTCCCGATGGATGCGCGGCTGACTGCGGCTGAGATCGCGGTTGAGGCCCAGGCTGTGGGCACGGTGCCCGGACGGCTCAGCGCCCAGGGCGTGTTGCGCGCGCTTGAGCTGGTTTTGCGCGACGGCACCGCGGCGACCACGTTTGAGCTTGCCGATCTCGCCGCGGCCTTCACGCCCGAGGCGGCGGGCCAGGCGCTGCCGCCCTTCACGCTCGACGCCACCCAGATGGGCCTCGCGTTCGACACACCGCTTCGCGCGTCGGCCGATCCGGTGCCGCTGGTCGTTTCGGTGCTGCTGGAGGAGATGGCGGCCAATGATCTGGCCTGGGCCGCGTTCGATCCCGGCGCGGCGCTGACCCGCTCGCCGGTCTCGCTGGCGCTCGATCTGGGCGTCGATTTGCGGCTCAATGTCGATCTGCCGACCGTGCTGCAGGGCGCCACCCCACCGGGCCAGCGCGCCTTTGACATCCTGGCCTTTCGCCTCAATTCGCTTGAAGCGCGCGGCCTGGGGGTCGAGATCGAGGGCAGCGGCGACGGCCCGCTTGCCGGCCCGCAGGCCACAACGCCGCAGACCGGGGTGGTGGAGATCGCCACGTCGGGCCTGCCGGAACTGACCGAAGCGCTGGAGGAGGCCGGGCTGATCTCCACCCAGGATCGGTTTCTGGCCCGCTCGATCCTGACCGTGCTGACCCGCCCTGATGAAGACACCGGGCGGCTGGTCAGTGTGATCGCGTCGGGTGCGGAGGGGGTCACGATCAACGGCCTGCCGGTTGCCACCCTGGTCGCCGCGCTGCCCTCATCCCAGCCAGCGCCGCGAAGCGTGCCGAACGCGCCCTTGCCGCCGGCGGCAACGCCTGCTCCGACCGTTCCGGCGCCCGTTGCGCCAAACCCTGCCGCGCCGGTCACGCCGGCCGCCCCGCTGTCGGACCAGCCGCCCGCTGCACCGCTTTCCGTCGCGCCGCCCGCTGCACCGCTGTCCGTCGCGCCGAGCCCGGCGCCCAGCTTGCCGGAGGCGTCTCAGCCGACCCAGCCATAAGCTTGTTGGGGCCGGCGCCCAGATGTGCCGATCACGGTGCAGCTCGGCGTGGTCAGGTCTGGTAGTAAAGCCCCACCGTATGCTCGGCCTCGGCAAAGAAAAGCCAGCGCCCGGCCGCGACACCCGCCAGGTGTGAGATGCAGGCAAGCCCG
>JBCBKN010000374.1:0-4555 GCA_038521775.1 Pseudomonadota bacterium
CATATAGGCGGCAAGCACCTCGCCGACGGGATCGTCGAGCCCGGCCACCCGCTCCCAATCGCCCGCGGCAAAGGCATAGAACGCGGCAAGCTCGGGTGCAGCATCCGCGGGCAGTGCGGCGAGCGCTTCGGGATAGGCCCCGGTCAGGGCATGCGCCTCGGCGCGCAGAAGCGCGGCATTGCGGGTCTCCACACCGTCGAGCCGCGCCAGCGCCGCCTGGGGTGCCGCCAGATCGATCTCTGCCCTTGCCGCAGACAGGCGGGCCGCGGTGACGTCGCGCGCCAGGGGCGGGGCCAGCAGCCGCAGCGCGGCGTTCGGCAGGCCCAGAGCGGTCATCTCGCCGGCCAGAACCAGCCGTGCCGGATCGGCGCTCGCATCCCTGGCCAGGAGATCCTCAAATGCCAGCACCGCGGCGGCGTAATTTGCCGTGCCGGTGCGGTCGGGCCGCGCCCGCGCCATCGTCCAGGCAGCCGCCGAGCGCAGCTCGGCCTCGCGCTCGGGCCGGTCGTTCAGCTCGCGCCGCAGCAGGCCCAGCGCCATGGCCAGATCGCCGGCCGCGGCGCGGGTTTCGACCTCGGCCAGGCGCAGCCGCACGCCATCCGGGCTGCGCCGGGTTGCAAAGGCGCGTGCGGCCAGATCATCGGCCAGCCCGTCCGGCGGGTCGAGCCTGCGCGCACGCCGGCTTTCGCTCAGCGCAATCATTGCCCGGGCCGCATGCGGCCGGTCATGGGCGATCAACGCCCGCCAGATCGCCTCGGCCTGGTCATGACGGCCTTGCGCGTCGAGCAGAGCCGCCTCGGCCAGCCGGTACTCATCGCCCGGATCGCCTGGAATGCCGATCACCCGCAAAAGCGCGCCTTCGGCCAGATCGGGCCGGCCCAGCGCCAAGAACCCGCGCGCCAGGCGTGGGCCGACAAGCCGCCTGGCCGGCCCGCCCAGCTCGGCAAGCGCGGCCAGCATCTCCTCCGGCTCGTCCACGGTCGCATCGCTCGGCGGCCGATCGGTTTCCGGATCGAGCGTGGCCAGAAAGGTCCAGAGCGCGGCCCGCCCCGGACATCCCTGCACCTGCAGCAGGGCCGAGCTTTCCGGGACCGCACGGCTTTCGATCACCCGCGCAAGATCGATCAGCAGCGAGGTGTCGCGCAGTTCGCTCGCAAAAACCGTCAGCAGCATCTCGGCCTCGCGGCCGAAGCCGAGCTGGATATAGACCTGCGCAAGGCGGATCAGCGCCTCGGCATCGACGCGATCGAACTCGCCGATCAGACCGGCGCGGGCAGTGGCGATCTGCACGGCGGGCTGTCCCGGCAATGCCCAATCGGCCAAGGCCAGTGCTGCATCCGGCACGCAGCGCGGGTCGCGCGGCACAAGGCTGCGATCGGGCTCGCTGTCGCGCGAGGTGCGCACATCGATGCCGGGGCCCTGAGGCGGGGGCGGCGGCGGGGGCGGCGCGGCCTCCGGCACCGGGTCCTCGGCCTTGGGTGCCGGGGCGGGCGGCGTTTCGGGGGGCCGCAGATCGACCAGCCCCTCCTCGGCGGCCTGGGCCAGCCGCGCCAGAAGTGCCGCGCGCGCCTTCTCGATCTCGGCGGCGGTTTCGGGATCGAGCGTCTGGGCCGGCGGTTCGGACGCAGCCGGTTTGGGGTCTGCCGGGCGTGCGTCAGCCAGGTTGGGGATCGGGGCGATCGCAGTCTCGGAGGCCGGGCGCGCAGGATCGAGGCTCGGCGCTGTGCCCAGAACCGGCGGCGTGGCAGCCGGAATAGCGGTGGTGATTGTGCTGGGCTCAGTTGCGGTCGGTTCGATCGCCGCGGGGCCGGGTTCAACCGGTGCCGTCCGGGGCAGGGGCGCGGCGGGCAGCTCGGCGTCCGGTCTCGGACCAGGCAGCGTGGCCAGATCATCAACCGTCCCCGTGACCAGTTCGGAGACCAGCTCGGAGGCCAGCTCGGAGGCCGGTTCGGAAGCCGGCGCGGTTGGACGGGGCGGCGGCGGGGCCTGGCGGTCGAGCCGGTCGGCCGGTGGCTGGTCGCGCAGATCGACCACCAAGGTGCGCGGGCCCAGCGTAAACGCCTCGGCGCTGCAATCGCAGGCCAGCGTCAGGAGCATCACTGTGCCGGTGGCCTCGGCCCGGCTGCGCGCGGTCAGCACGCGGCTGGCCTGGCGGCCGGGAAACACCGCCTCGGTGTCAAAATCGAGCGCGACCGTGGGAAACCGCACGATCACCTGGCGCGCCTCCTGCTCAAGCAGCCATTGCGTGCCGGGCGGCAGATCGAGAACCAGCCGGCTGAGCCCGGGCTGATCGCCGGCGCGCACCGACAGGGCCGATTGCGCCGCGCCCGGCCCGGCCCAGCTCAGCATCACGGCCAGAATGGCGGCCAGGAGACGCAGGCATCCGATCATGCAGCGCTCTTGAGATTGCGCAGGGCCTCATCGAGGGCATTGAAGCTCGGCCGCACGCCATGCGGCGTGTTCTGGCGGCCGACCTCGATGCAGATATTGGGGGCGTGATTGTGCAGATTTGCGACCAGAACCTCGCGGATCAGCGCGTAGAACTGGTGGTCGGTCTCGGCCACGCCCTTGACCTTGTTGGCAAAGGGCCCGACGATGCCATAGGCGAGAAACACCCCCAGAAACGTGCCCACCAGCGCGCCGCCGATCAGCTTGCCGAGCACTTCGGGCGGCTGGTCGATCGAGGCCATGGTCTTGATCACACCCAGCACCGCCGCCACGATCCCCAGCGCGGGCAGGCCGTCGGCCATGGTTTGCAGCGCATGGCTTGAATGCAGCGCATGGTGCTTTTCGATCTCCAGCGCCTTGTCGAGCACCTCCTCAACCTGGTTGGGATCGTCGTAATTCATCGTGGCATTGCGGAAGGTGTCGCAGATCAGCTCGACCGCGGTGTGGTCGGCCAGGATCCGCGGATAGGTCTGGAAAATGCTGGACTCCTCGGGCCCCTCGATATGGCCCTCAAGCTCCACCGGGTTCTGGCGGGCCACGCGGATCAGCGCAAAGAGCAGGCAGAGCAGGTCCTGATAGTCATCGGCCTTCCAATGCGGGCCCTTGAAGACCTTGCCCACATCGCGCAGGGCCTGCTTGACCCCGGACATCTCATTGGCCAGCAGGAAAGCGCCGATCGCCGCCCCGCCGATCATCATCATCTCAAAGGGCAGCGAGGCGAGGATGATGCCCATCTTGCCGCCGGCTGCGAGATAGCCGCCAAACACCATGACGAAGGTGATGGCGATGCCCATGATCCCGATCAATGCTCTCGCTCCATCCTGGCAGCAGGCCAAGGCGGCCCGGCTCGTCTGCGTGCTTTGACGCGGTCGCGCCGCGCGATGCCTGCCCGGGCATGCCGGGGGCCCGCCGGGGTCCGGGCCCGGTCCCCAGCATGGCCATGCAGCGCGATGCGCCACACAGCGATAGCGCGGCCGGGGTTAAGATTTCGCTGCCCGCGTGCAACGCGGTGCGGCAGTTGGCCGGTGGTTTGGCGGGGGGTATGCCCGGGCTATTCGGTCGGCACGTCGAGATTGCGGCCGGCAAGCTGGGCGGAGATCGCATAGGCCTGTTCGGCCGGAATGCCGGTGAGAATGGCCCCGGCGGTTTCGGGCTTCATACGGGCCAGAAACCCGGCCGCAAACGCAACATCCATGGTCGCAAAGATCTGGGCGGCCGCGGCCGGTTTCATCGCCTCATAGACCGCAACCAGCCGCGCGATGTCCTGCTCGGCGGCCTTGTCGGCCAGGGCAAGCGTCTCGCTCAGCCGCCGCTCGGCATCGGTCAGGGCCGCGATCTGCTCCTCGATCTTGACCTGCGCCACGGTGAGAACCTGCTCGCGCTCATCGAGCTGGCGGGTGCGGGCGTCGAGCTGCGCCTCGCGGTCGCGAATCGCTGTGAGCAATGCCGCGGTTCCCTCGGGCGGCACGCAGCCGGGCTGGGGGTAGAGAGCGCTGGCCGGCGGCGTCTGCGCGGCCGGGGTGTCGAGCGCGGCGGGAACCGGGGGCAGGCCGGGCGCCGGCGCGTCCTGGGCAATGGCGGTGCCGCGCTCGCCCACGCGCAGGAGGATCGAGGCAACAAAGCAAACCGCAACCAGGGCAAGGGCGCGCGGCAGGGCACGCCGGCCGCGAGATGCCGCTGCGGAAGGTTTTGCCGGCGCCGCACCGCCCGCTGCGGCTTTTTTGCGCGCAATGGGCGGGGCGGTCGGGGTCTCAGCCGCGACGGCGGCGGCTTCTGGGGTGACGCTCATGCCGCATCCCCGCCCAGGATTTCACGCAGCCGCTGTCGCAGCGGATCGACCGCCACCGGCGCGCCCGCGCCTTTGTCGTTGGCCGCCTGGCCCGTGACCTGGCCCGTGACCTGGCCCGTGACTTGGTCCTTCACCCGGCCCTTCACCTGACCTGGCCCCGCATTACGGGACGCGGCCTGTGCCGCGGCGGGATCGCGTCTTGTGCCCCGGTCTGGTGCCGACCGGGATGCCGGGTCGCCCTCTCGCTCGTGGATCCGGTCGCCGCGCGCGGTGCCATGCCCGTTTGTGCGCCCGTTTGTGCGCCCGCTGGTGCGCTTA
>JBCBKN010000375.1:0-4510 GCA_038521775.1 Pseudomonadota bacterium
CCGCAATCGGATCGACCGCCCGATCGGAGAGGCCGCGGCCGCGGCTGTCGAGCCGCAAAACCCGGTGGTGCTGCGCCAGATGCGCGGCCAGGGGCTCAAAATCGCGGTGATTGCGGGTCAGCCCAGCCAGGCAGAGCACCGCCGGGCCGGCACCGCCGCTGTCGCAATAGTGGAGCGACCGCCCGTCCTGGGTCGTGAAATGCGGCATTCATAGACGCCCGGCAAGCGCGACAATGCCGGTAAGGTCCGGCGCAGTCCGGGCCGGGCGCCAGGGCAGCCGGTCCATCGGGTCGCCCGCCCGGTTGACCCAGACAGTGTGAAACCCGTACCCGGTGGCGGCCGCGGCATCCCAGCCATTGGAGGAGACAAACAGCACCTCATGGGCCGGGCATCCGAACTGCCGCGCCACAAGGTCATAGACGCGGGGGTCGGGCTTGAAGACCCCCACCGCCTCGACCGTGAGCACAGCATCGAGATGCGCCCCGATCCCGGCCGAGGCCACCGCGCCCGCCAGCATCTCGGGCGAGCCGTTGGACAGGATCGCGCAGCGCAAACCGGCCGATGTCAGCCCGGCCAGCATGCTGGGAACCTCCGGATAGGCCGACAGCTCCCAATAAAGCGACAAAAGCCGCGCGCGCAGTTCCGCATCCTCCAGCCCGCAGGCCTCCAGCGCGAAATCGAGCCCGTCCTGGGTGACCTGCCAGAACCCGCAATGCACCCCGGCCGTGGCGCGCAGCCAGCTGTATTGAAGCTGCTTGAGCCGCCAGATCTCGGAGACGCGCGGTGCGACGGCCGCAAAGGCCTCACGCCCAGGTTCGGCCGCACAGGCCCGGGCCGCGGCGGACACATCGAAAAGCGTGCCATACGCGTCGAAGACACAGGTTGTGATCGGCATTCCACCTCTCCCCAAAGGACCGCGCGCGCGCCTTCTTCTTGGTCCAAATACTCAAAATTCCCAGGCCGCCACCGCGCGGCGTACGGAAAACCGGCGCTTTGCGGCCCGCAAGCCAGGGCGCTGCGCAAACCGCACGACCGCGCGCGGGGTCAGAGGTTCTCCGGCTGCGCCATGCCCAGCGCGTGATACCCGCCATCGACGAAGAGCACCTCGCCGGTGGTCGAGGCCCCAAGATCCGACAAGAGATAAAGCGCCGCACCCCCCACCGCATCAAGCGCCGCATTGGCCCGGAGCGGCGCATTCGCCTCCACCTCGCGATAGACCTTGCGCGCGCCACCGATCGCGCTGCCCGCCAGCGTGCGCATCGGGCCGGGGCTCAACGCATTCACGCGGATCCCGTCTGGCCCCAGATCATTGGCAAGATAGCGCGTCGCGCATTCAAGCGCCGCCTTGGCCACCCCCATTACGTTGTAATTGGGCATGACCCGCTGCGCGCCGATATAGCTCAGCGTGATCATCGCGCCGCCCCGGGGCATCAGCGGCGCGGCGCGCCGGGCCAGATCGACAAAGCTGAAGCAGGAGATGTCGAGCGCCTTGCTGAAATTCTCGCGGCTGGTGTTGAGAAACCGGCCGCTCAGCTCGGTCTTGTCGGCATAGGCAACCGCGTGCACCAGGAAATCCATGCGGCCCCAATCGCCCGCCAGGGTCTCAAAAAGTGCGTCCAGCGAGGCCGCATCCTGCACATCGGCCGGCAGCACATGCGTGGCCGAGACGCTTTCGGCCAGCGGCTGCACGCGCCGGCCGAACGCCTCGCCCTGATAGGTAAAGGCAAGCTCGGCACCCTGGTCATGCAGGGTCTTGGCGATGCCCCAGGCGATGGAATGGTCATTCGCCACCCCCATCACCAGGCCGCGCTTTCCGGCCATAAGCCGGCTCATCTCCGGCCCAGCCCGGGACCGGAGCGCCCGCACAACCGTTCAGCCATGAAACCGGCTCAGCGCCAGGGTCGCATTGGTGCCGCCAAAGCCAAAGCTGTTGGAGAGCACCGTGTCGAGCTCCGCCGCATCGACCCGGCGCGTGGCAATCTCGGCGGGCTGCAGCGCGGGGTCGAGATCGGTGACATTGGCCGAGGCGGCGATGAAATCATGGCCCAGCATCAGGGCGCAGTATATCGCCTCCTGCACGCCGGTGGCCCCCAGGCTGTGCCCGGTCAGCGCCTTGGTCGAGGAGACGGGCGGCGCCATCTCGCCAAACACCTCGCGCACCGCGTTGATCTCGGTGACATCCCCGGCCGGGGTCGAGGTGCCATGGGCGTTGATATAGCCCACCCGGCGGTTCCCGATGGTCGACAGTGCAAGCTTCATGCAGCGCACGGCCCCCTCGCCCGAGGGGGCGACCATGTCGTGACCGTCCGAGGTCGCGCCATAGCCGGTGAGCTCGGCATAGATCTTAGCGCCCCGCGCCAGCGCATGCTCCAGCTCCTCCAGCACCACAATCCCGCCGCCGCCGGCAATGACGAACCCGTCGCGGGTCGCATCGAAGGGGCGCGAGGCGGTCTGCGGCGTGTCGTTGTATTTCGAGCTCATCGCGCCCATGGCATCGAAGAGGCAGGAGAGCGTCCAGTCGAGCTCCTCGCCCCCGCCGGCAAAGACGATGTCCTGCTTGCCCAGCTGGATCTGCTCCATCCCATTGCCGATGCAATGCGCCGAGGTCGAGCAGGCCGAGGTGATGGAATAGTTCACGCCCTTGATCTTGAAGGGTGTGGCAAGCGTGGCCGAATTGGTCGAGCTCATGCAGCGGGTGACCATGAAGGGGCCCATCCGCTTGGGGCTGCCGGTCTCGATCACCTTCTGATGCGCTTCGAAGAGGTTGCGGGTCGATGGCCCGCCCGAGCCCACGACAAGCCCCGTGCGCTCATCGCTGACCTCGCCGGGCTCCAGCCCCGCATCGGCAATCGCCTGCTCCATGGCGATGTAGTTATAGGCCGCCCCCGCCCCCATGAAGCGCAGCTGACGCTTGTCGATATGCTCGGCGATGTCGATCTGGGGCATCCCGTGCACACGGCTGCGAAACCCGTGCTCGGCATATTCCTCGGAAAACCGAATGCCCGAGCGGCTGGTGCGCAGCGCGTCAAGCACCTCCGCGGTATTGTTGCCGATCGACGAGACGATCCCGAGGCCGGTGATCACGACACGGCGCATCCGCGCACTCTCCTCGCTATCCGGCCGCAGCCGGGGCTGTCAGCGGGCCGGTATCCTGCGGATCGGCATCCTGAAACAGCCCCACGCGCATGTCGGTGGTCGTGTAGATCGGGCTGCCATCGACCTCCATCACCCCATCGGCGATGCCAAGCTTGAGCTTGCGGTCGATCACGCGCTTGAGGTTCACGGTATAGCGGACCAGACGGTTGTCGGGCGTGACCATGCCGGAGAACTTCACCTCGCCCACGCCCAGCGCGCGGCCCCGCCCCGGCAGGCCCAGCCAGCCCAGGAAGAACCCGGTGAGCTGCCAGAGCGCATCGAGACCCAAGCATCCCGGCATCACCGGATCGCCGGGAAAATGGCAGCGGAAGAACCACAGATCGGGCTTGAGGTCGAACTCGGCGGTCACAAAGCCCCGCTCATGCGTGCCGCCCTCCGACGAGATCCGCGTCACGCGGTCCATCATCAGCATCGGCGGCGCGGGAAGCTGGGCGTTTCCGGGGCCAAAAAGATCGCCCCGTGCACAGGCCAGCAGCGCATCGTAGTTGAAGCTGTCGGCGCGTGACATGAGGTCTCCCCGCATGAACATCGAAGGACTGGACGCTGTTCCCTATCACCCTGCCGGTTCCGGGTGCAAGACAGATAGGACGCGCCACGGGCCCGCCAAAGGGGTGCAACGCCGTGAAGACTCGATTTATCCGGGCAAAGACGCTAGATGTGAGGCTGAGAAGTCAATCTCTTGCTTGAGGACCGATGGCTCAGGACGGCGGCAGGATGCATGAGGAGGTGGCGCGGCGGGTGGCCGCCTGGCTTGCCAGTGGCGGGCTGCGCCCGACCCGTCAGCGCCGCGCGCTGGCCGCCCTGCTGATCGGCGATGGCAAGAACCGCCATGTGACCGCGGAGAGCCTGCATGAAGCCGCGCAGCGCGCCGGCGACGGGGTGTCGCTGGCAACGGTCTACAACACCCTTAAAGCCTTCACTGATGCCGGGCTGCTGACCGAGGTGATGATCAATGGCGCCCGCAGCCATTTCGACACCCGTGTCGACGATCATCCGCATTTTTTCTTCGAGGATGAAAACCGGCTGGTCGATGCGCCCGCCGATGCGGTGGCCCTGCAGCGGCTGCCCGATCCGCCGCCGGGCACCGAAATAGCCAAGATCGATGTGGTGATCCGGCTGCGCCGCCGGCCGGTCTAGCCCATTTTGCGCCGCCGCCCGGGCCGCACACCGCCCGTGCTGCAGGCCGAGCGGTTCTCAGGCCAAACGGGCCCATGGTTCGCCGAGCCCATTGTTCGCCGGGCCCGATCTCGCTAACCCTCCGGGTCGACCCCCCAAACCGCCTCGCGCTGCAGCCAGCCGGTATGGCCCTGCGCATCGACCGCGCACCAGGCCCCCTCGCAGGCGGTCAGCGTCG
>JBCBKN010000376.1:0-4496 GCA_038521775.1 Pseudomonadota bacterium
GAGATGCCGTGACGGCGCCAAAGCGCATCCACCTTCGCTCCCGCCTCGTTTTCCTTCACAATCGCGATGATCTGCTCGTCGCTGAACCTGCTGCGCTTCATGGGACATCCTCCTTCGTCCATTCAAAGGTGGAAAATCCCAACCCGCAATGGCCCGGTTTCAGGGGGAAAGGTCATGCCCACCAGTCAGACCTGCAACGCACCTACGTCAGCGATGTTGAGCGCGGCATCCGCAACCCGACCGTCGCCATCGTGGCGCGCGCCTTGCGGTTGCGCTGGGCGTGAAGCCCGCTAAGCTGTTGGAGTATCAGGAAGGTCAGTGAGAAGAATGGTGCCGGTGATAGGACTCGAACCTACGACCCCATCATTACGAATGACGTGCTCTACCAGCTGAGCTACACCGGCATATGGCGAACTGCCGGGCTGGTCTTAGTGGCCGGGCGGTCGGCCGTCAAGCGCATGGCCGGGAAACGCTGCGCCGTCAAGCGCATGGCCGTCAAGCGATGGCCGGGAGAAGCGGCACCGTGCGCTCGACCGCCCAAGGGCGTGATCTTGACCCCGGGGCCGCGCGCTTGTCTGCCCCAGGGATCGCGCCCGAGCAAGGGCCGCGCGCGCAGGACGTCAGTTGCGTTAGGCTGCGCGGTCCGGCTCGGGCTGCTTTGTCTTGCCAAGATCCACCGCTGCGGTGGTTTCGGTCTGCGGCGATGCTGCGGTGGCCGTAGTGTCGGGACCATGCGGGTCGTCCGAGCCATTGGGCGCAACGCGCGGCGCGGCATCGGGGCCGGCCGGTGCATCGGGCGCGCCGGGGTCCTGGGCGCCGATGATCACCGGCAGGGCGGCATCATCGCCGATCTGCGGGGCCTCGGGCTGGGCCGCCTGCTGCCATGTGAGGGTGTCAAACGCCCCACAATTCTCGCAGATCGGCACCCATTCGGCGTGAACATGGTTGCAGACGCTGCAGATCCACTGCTCGCCACGGGGCGCGCTGAGCGCGCGGGCCAGGAAGCCGCGCACGACATGGTCCGGCGCGCCCTCGCCCCGTTCGATCGCCGCGGCCAGGGCCAGAACCCGCGCGGTCGGCCGCGATTCCGCAAGATCGCCCAATGCCCGCCGCGCGCCGGGGAAATCTTCGGCCGACAGCGCCAGCTCGGTGGCCAGCATCTTGGTTTGCGGATGCTCGACATGAACCCCCAGCAGGACCTGAAAGCGCTTGCGCCGCGCCTCCGGATCCTCGTCGGGCACCAGAGCGGCAAATCCCTCGGCCAGTTCCGGATGCGGCGAGGCCTCCCATGCGCGGCGCAGAATGCGCTCGGCCGATTTGCGATCGCCGGACGCCGCCTTCAGCCGAGCCGCGGTGACCGCGGCCGGCACGAGCCCGGGCGATAGCGAGATCGCCTCGGCCGCGGCGGCCTGGGCCGCGGCAACCTGCCCGTCCGCCTCGGCCGCACGGGCGATGGCCAGGGCCAGCACCGCATCGCGCCGCGCGCCGATATCGCGGGGCAGGATCCGCGCCTTGACCTGGGCCTTGAGGGTTTCGCGCGCACCGCTCCAATCGCCCGCCCCGGTCTGCAGCGAAAAAAGCGTCTCCATCACGCCCTCATGCGCGGGCTTGAGGGCAAACGCCTTCTCGGCAAGCTTCAGCGCCACATCGGTCTTGCCCTCGCCCAGGCGCTGTTTCATCAGCCCCAACACGCCGACAAAGCGGGTCTTGTCGTCTTCCAGAAGCTGGCGGTACTGCGCCTCGGCCCGGGCCGGATTGCCGGCCAGATCGGCCGCCTGGGCCATGACCATGCTGGTCAGCGCGGGGCGGTCGAGATTGCGCTCGGCCTTCTCGGCATAGCGCAGCGCGGTCTTTCCCTCACCGGCCGAGATGGCGATCAGCGCATCGCGCAGCGAATCAAACCCGCGCCGCTCATGCCCGCGGGTCCACCAGCGCCCGACCGCCGAATCGCCGCCGGCAAAGAACCGGATCGTCGCGACGATCAGCCCGGCCAGTTTGAGCAACAGCCAGAAGGCCAGCAGCAGGGCGGCCAAAGCGACGATAAAGTCGAGCGGCTGGAGCCGAACCTCTTGCCCGCCAAAGGCGATCAGAACCTCGCCGGGGTCTTCCATGATCTGACCCGCGCCCCAGGTGATCGCGGCAGCGAGGCAGAGGAAAATTCCGACTTTCAGAAGCGACCAGATCACGGCGCCTTCTCCTTCAGTTGTTCGCGTCGACCGCGTCGCGCAGGCTGGCATAGCCGTCCAACGCGCCGGCCCGCAAGGACAACCGGGCCAGCCAGCCCGCCATCGGCCCCTGCGCCTCATCCGGCAGGGCCTGCGCCTCGGCCAGCGCTTCGGCGGGCCGGTCGTCGCGCAAGCGCGCCTCGACGCGCGACAGTACGGCATCGGCGCTGTCGCCCTCCTGCTCTTCCAGCGACCGGGTCGCCACCCGGGCCTCAAAGAACGCCGTGGCGCGATCGACCACCCCGTCGCTGGGCTCGGAGCGGATCGAGGCGCGGATCGCCGCATGGGCCGCCGGGGCAAAGCTGTCGAGCAGTTCCTTGAGCGTCGGCACCCCATCGGCCGCAGTCACAGCAAGCGCATCCGGGATCGGCTGGTCGAGATTTTTGGCAAGCGCTGCAAGCTCGGCCTGATAGGGCGTGCCGGCCTCGATCCGCGCGCCGACATCGGCCAGCGTTTCGCGCACCGCCGCGATGCGCGCGCGCTCGGCGGCCTCGGCAGCAACGCGGGCGGCCCGCTCGGCAGCCTCCTGCTCGCGCCGCCGGCTTGCGGCCTCAACCTCATCAACCCGCTGGACTAGCGTGCCGATCTTTGTGGAGACCTCGCCAAGCTCGCCCTTCAGCCCCTCCACCGATGCCGAAAAGGCGGCAATCCGCGCCGAGGCTTCCTCGGAGATCTGGCCGTCATTTTCGGCCACCCCGGCAAGATCGGTGGTCAGGGCCTCAAGCTCTGCCGCAAGCCCCTTCAGCACGGTTTCGGCCGCGGCGAGCCGGGCTTCGATCTCCGCGCTGTCCTGCGCCTCGACCTGGTCAGACAGGGTGCCGATGCGCTCGCGCAGTGCCGTGGCGGCCGCCGTGTCGGCCGCGGCGAAATCGGTGCGCAGGGATTGTGTTTCGCTGCTGACCAGGGCCTCGACATCCTCCGGCGGCATGCCCGGGCGGATCTTGGCGATCTCGGCCAGCAGGTCCGCCCGGAGGGCGGCGCGGGCCTCGGCATTCTCTGCGGACGATTCCGAGCCCGGCGCCAGCCAGACGGCGACCGGCTCCAGCCCCGATGGCAGATGCGGCGCGATGCGCGGCCCGGCCCAGAGGATCAGTGCAGCACCGGCAATCAGAAAGAAGAGCCAGGTGAGCACACGCCCGGCCAGCGAGCGGCGATAGGCCTCCTCATGCGGCTCCTCGGCCAGCGCGGCCGCCGGTGCAATCGCGGCGTCGGCCTCGGCGGGGTCCGGCTGGCCGTAAGGCATGTCGACCGGATCGGTCCCCGACAGGGTCTCGGCCGCCTCGATCTCGCCCAGGGGGTCGGTTTCGGTGCCTGGCTCCCTGGCAGCATCGGCATAGGGATCCTCGGCAGGGTCGGGCTCGGGGTCGGGCGAGAGCTCCGCATCCGTCTGGCTGTCGGCTGTGCTCAGCTCAGCGTGCTCTGCGGGCTCCGCGCTCTCATAGGGGTCTGACCAGGATTGGTCGGCGTCGTCGGAGGCGGCCGCTACCTCGGTCTCGCTCTCGACTTCAGCCTCGGTTTCCGTCTCAGCCTCGGGCGCTGCCTCGCCTTCGATCTCGGCGGGATCGTCCTGCGCGGCGTCGGCATCCTCCTGCGTCGTTGCCTCGCCCGCAGCAGGATCGGACGCGGCTGCCGCGGTCGCATCCGCATTCTCTGTGCCGAGCGTTGCCGGATCCACCTCCGCCGGGGACTCCTCGGGCTTGTCCTTGTCCTGCATGACGATCTTTACCCTTGCGCCTGAACTCTGTGCCAGACCGCGCCCTTCGCAGCAAAACGCCGCGCGCGCATTCCACCTGTCCCCACCTTTGGCAGGGCGTTGGCGCAGCGTAGGCCAGCGGCGGCAACGGGGCAACGGTTCATCACACGCTGTCACCGCCGCCAGTGTCGAGAATTGCACCCAATGCGGCCACCATGGCCTGCGCGTTGGGCTGTGCGGGAAGCGCCAGCTCGCCAAAGCCAAGGCCCATCAAGGGTTCGGCCGCGGCCCGGCTGATGGCAAGACCCGTTGTCGCATGAAGCGACCAGGCCCGACCCGCCGCGGCGGCATCGGCGGCAAACCCCGCAAAGATGCGGGCGGTTCGCGGTGAAAACAGCGTCACGACCCCGGCGAGCCCATCGGTGAGCAGGCTCGCTGCGGCCTCGGGCACGTCCATCGCCGGCCGCGCGGCGTAAAGCACAGCCTCCCGCACCTCGATCCCCTCAACCGCCAGGGCGCCGGCAATGTCGCCGGTCGTGTCGCGCCCGCGCAGGTGAAGATAGGCGCCCGCGCCGGGC
>JBCBKN010000377.1:0-4485 GCA_038521775.1 Pseudomonadota bacterium
CTCCAGCCCGACGGGAGCGGCCAGAACACCCGGAACAAATCGATCGAGCTCGATGATGGCGAAGTGACCATTGAAGAGAGCGGCGAGGACAGCAATCGCTATGTCGAGCGGGCGGCGACCCCCGAGGAGATCGCGCTGATCACCGGGCTGATCAAGGCGCGCTTTGCGGCAATGGACTTCACCGGCGCGCCGCGTCTCGACCCGCCCTATATCGAGGTGCAGTTCGAGTTTGACGGCAACATACGCAAGGTCGAGGTCGAGGAGGTTTATCCCCTGGGCGCGCTGCCCCCGGCCTATCTTGCCCTGCAGCGCCGCTTTTTTGAGGATGTGTTTGAGTAGTCACCGCTCGGGGATCAGGATCTCGCGCTTGCCGACCTGGTTGGCCGCGCCGACCACGCCCTGATCCTCCATCTGTTCGACCAGCCGCGCGGCCTTGTTATAGCCGATGCCGAGCTTGCGCTGGATGTAGCTGGTCGAGCATTTGCGGTCCTGCGCGACGATGGCGACGGCCTGGTCGTAGAGCGCATCCTCGCCGCCGGTATTGCCGCCAAGCCCCAGCACCAGGTCGATCTCGTTTTCCGAGGCCTCATCGGGCCCCTCGACCACGCCCGAGACATAGTCCGGCGCGCCGGTGAGCTTGAGATGGGCAACGACCTCCTCGACCTCTTCATCCGAGCAGAACGGCCCATGCACGCGGGTGATGCGCGCGCCGCCGGCCATGTAGAGCATGTCGCCCTGGCCCAGCAGCTGCTCGGCCCCCTGCTCGCCCAGAATGGTGCGGCTGTCGATCTTTGAGGTGACCTGAAAGCTGATCCGTGTGGGGAAATTGGCCTTGATGGTGCCGGTGATGACATCGACCGAGGGGCGCTGGGTGGCCATGATCAGATGGATGCCCGAGGCCCGCGCCATCTGGGCCAGACGCTGGATGCAGGCCTCGATCTCCTTGCCCGCGACCATCATCAGATCGGCCATCTCATCGACGATGACGACGATATAGGACATGGTCTGCGGGTCGAAGGTCTCCTCCTCGAAGACCGGCTCGCCGGTCGCCTCGTCAAACCCGGTCTGGATCACCCGGCTGAAGGCCTCGCCCCGGCCGAGCGCATCGCGCACCCGGGCATTGTAGCCCTCGATGTTGCGCACGCCGAGCTTGGACATCTTGCGGTAGCGCTCCTCCATCTCGCCCACCACCCATTTGAGCGCGACCACGGCCTTTTTGGGGTCGGTCACCACGGGCGAGAGCAGATGCGGGATGCCGTCATAGACGCTGAGCTCCAGCATCTTGGGGTCGATCATGATCAGCCGGCATTCGGCGGGTGAGAGCCGGTAGAGGAGCGACAGGATCATGGTGTTGATCGCCACCGATTTGCCCGAACCGGTGGTGCCCGCGATCAGGAGATGCGGCATGCGGGCCAGGTTTGCGACTACAGGCTCGCCGCCGATATCCTTGCCCAGCGCAAGCGGCAGGGGATGGGCGCTGTCGCCAAAGGCCGCCGCGGCGAGGATTTCGCGCAAAAGCACCCGCTCGCGCGTGGCATTGGGCAGCTCGATCCCGATGACCGAGCGGCCGGGCACCGTGGCGATGCGCGCCGAGAGTGCGGACATCGAGCGGGCGATATCATCGGCCAGCGCGATGACACGGGCGGCCTTCAGGCCCGGGGCGGGCTCCAGCTCGTACAGCGTGACCACCGGGCCGGGCCGCACCGCGGTGATCTCGCCGCGGATGCCGTAATCCTCCAGCACGCCTTCCAGCAGCCGCGCGTTCTCCTCCAGCGCCTCGTCCGAGACATGCGGGCGCGGGCGGGAGGCCGGGTTGGTGAGGAGCGACAGCGGCGGGGCGTCATAGGCCTCGCCGGGCTCCTCGAGCGGAAGGTCGGGCTGCGCCTCGGTTCGGGCCCGGCGGCTGGGGCGGATGGTCGATCGGGTGGGGTGCTGCACGACCGGGCGGCTGTCCGGGCCGGCCGGATCCTCGGCGCCATCGTCATAGGGGTCGGTGTCGGGCCGGAGACCGGGCGCATTGGGCATGCCCGGCCTTTGCGCCATGCCGGCCATGTTGGGTGTTCGGGGCACGCGAACGCCGTCGACCGCCAGGGCGGTGACACGCGCGTCAGACGCGTTCTGGCGCAAGGGCGCGTCGGTCGCATCATGCTCGATGGAGGGGGCGGCATGCCCGGGTTCGGCCCATGCATCGGCATCCCGCTCCTCCGCCGACCTCGCCTGCCGCTGCGCCGGGTCGGACCGTGCGGCCTGGCGCCGGGCCTCCATGGCCGCGGCAATGCGGGCCATCAGACGCTCGCCGCCGCCGGGGCTGCGCGGGTCCCGCGGCTCGGCGGAGATTGCATCAGGCGGGTTGTCCAGCGGGTCGTCGAGAGGGTGGTCGGCAGGATCGTGGGCTAAGTCGGGGGCTGGGTCATCGCGGGTGGCCGCGCCCAGAACCGGCGCCGGACGCATCACGCGCAGCGGTGGCTCGGCGCGCGTTTCGCGCGATGCCGGCGGGTCCTGAGGCGTGAGCGCGGGTGCGGCCAAGGGGTCGTCCTGCGCCTCGTCCGTCGCGTGGCCAGCCCTGCGAGCGGGTGCGCGGGAACGCCGACGCGAAACCGAGGCCGCCGCCCCGAAGACCATGCGCAGGGCGATCCAGACCAGGCCGGCAAGGCCCGCCACGGCGCGCAGCAACAGCGCAAACCCGCCCCGGATGAGGGCCCACATCCGCCGGGCCTCGCCCCAGTTCATGCCCAGCCCCAGCGCCATGATGGCCAGCGTTGCCAGGCCCAGGATGACAATCGCCTCGTCGAGCGCCGCAATCGGGTCGATCGGCGCAAGCGTCAGCGCCGTGCGCAGCAGGCTGTCGCCCACCGCCCCGCCCAGCCCATGGCGCGCCGCCCATCCCGGTGGCGGAACATGTGCGGAGAGAAACGTCGCCAGAACCAGAATGCCGATCAGCAGGAGGAGAATTCGGGTCAGCGCCCGCTCCTCGCCCCGATGCAGCACAAAGCGCAGCCCCCAGACCGCAAACCCGAGCGGCAGCGCGGCCGATGCCCAGCCGATCGCAAAGATCAGCGCGCCGGCCAGATGCGCCCCAACCAGCCCCAGAAGATTTTGCGGCGCCTCGCCGGTGGCATTGAACGGGCTGGGATCGTCAGAGCTGTAGCTGGCCAGCAAAAGCGCAAGGGTGGCGGCGATGGCAAGCAGCACCAGACCCAGCATCTCGGCCCCGCGCCGGCGCAGCGCCGTGCGGGTCCGGTCGCCCAGCAATCCCGCAACCGGCGGGCGGGGGGAGGCGAGCGTCATGCCGGCGCCTCCGCCGCGGGCGGGTCGCTGGCCAGCACCGCGCGCAGGGCGCTCAGCCCGGTGCGAACCGCCTCGGGCTCGGCAACCAGGGCCGCGCGAATATAGCCGGCGCCGGGATTGGCCATGCCCAGACGCGGATCGCCGTCGCGCGACAGATAGCTGCCAGGCAGAACCTTGACCCCCGCCTCGCGCCACAGACGCTGTGTCGCCGCAACATCGTCTGCCACGCGGATCCACAGGAAGAACCCGGCCTCGGGCGCATGATAGCCCGGCAGATTGCCCAGGATCGTGTCGGCAATGGCGTATTTTTCCTGGTAAAGCGCGCGCGAGGCATCGACATGCGCCTCATCGTTCCAGCAGGCGGCGGCGGCCATCTGCGCGGGCAGCGGCAGCGGCGCCCCGGCATAGGCGCGCAGCCGGCGCAGGGCGGCGATGGCCTGGCGCCCGCCGGTGACAAAGCCCGAGCGCATGCCGGGCAGGCTTGAGCGTTTTGAGAGCGAGTGGAAGGCCAGCACCCGTTCGGGGTCATGCGCGGCCTCAAGAATGCTCATCGGCGGGGCGTCGCGCCAGATCTCGCTGTAGCACTCATCGGCAAAGATGCGGATGTCATGCCGCTCGGCCAGGGTCAGCAGATCGCGCCAATAGGCCGGACCCGCCACCGCGCCCTGGGGATTGGCCGGCGAGCAGATATAGATCACCGCCGCGCGGTCCAGGAGCTCGACGGGCAGGGATGCGAAATCGGGCAGAAAGCCGGTTTCGGCCGTGGCAGGCACATAGATCGGCTCGGCCCCCGCGGTCAGGGCCGCGACGGCATAGCATTGGTAAAACGGGTTGGGGATGAGCACGACGGGCCTGGCGCCGGCCTTGCGCTCGGGGCAGAGCGCCACGCAGGCCGCAAACAACCCCTCGCGGGTTCCGTTGAGGGGGAAGATCTCCTCCTCGGCCCGGGTCACGCCGAACCGACGCGCAAGCCAGCCGGCAATGGCCGCCAGAAGGTCCGGATGCCCGTCATTGGGCGGATAGACGCTGTATCCGGCGGCATGGCGGGCCAGCACCTCGCCCAGAAAGGGCGGCTGGGCATGGCGGGGCTCGCCCAGCGACATCAGAACAGGCGGCGCCCCGGGCGCAACGCGTCCCGGCGCAATGCCGTCCAACAACGCCCGCAGCCGCGGAAACGCGTATTCCGGCAGGTTCGCA
>JBCBKN010000378.1:0-4453 GCA_038521775.1 Pseudomonadota bacterium
CGCGATCTGCCGCCGCCCTTCCATGTGCTGGCCACGCAGAACCCGGTGGAGCAGGAGGGCACCTATCCGCTGCCCGAAGCGCAGCTCGACCGGTTTTTGCTGCAGATCGACATCGATTATCCCGATCGGGGTGCGGAGCGCGAGATCCTTCTGGCCACGACCGGGGCTGAGGAGGCGCAGGCCGAGCAGGTGCTCGACGCGGCCAATCTGATGGCCGCACAGCGCCTTGTGCGCCGGCTGCCGGTGGGCGAGCAGGTGGTCGAGGCGATCCTCGATCTGGTGCGCGCCGCCCGACCCGGCACCCCCGATGCCTCCGAGCGGGTGACCAGATCGGTCAGCTGGGGGCCAGGGCCCCGCGCCGCCCAGGCGCTGATGCTGGCCGTTCGGGCGCGGGCGTTGATCGACGGGCGCCTCGCACCCAGCCTTGATGATGTGATCGCCCTTGCCGAACCCGCGCTGAAGCATCGCATGGCGCTGGGCTTTGCCGCGCGGGCGGAGGGTCAGACGCTGGAGGCGGTGATCGCCGAGCTGGCCGAACGGATCACCGACCGCGCCGAGGCTGCATGAGCGAGGCGCGCAGCCCTGAATGGCTGCGGCGCGATGCCGAGAAGATCACCGGCACGCTTCCGCCGCTGATGGCCGAGGCCGAGCGGCTGGCGCATACCGTGGTTGCGGGCGTGCATGGGCGGCGGCGCGCTGGCCCGGGCGAATCGTTCTGGCAGTACCGGCATGCGGTGCCGGGTGATACGGCCGAGCGCATCGACTGGCGGCAATCGGCCCGGTCAGATGCGCTTTACATCCGCGAGATGGAATGGGAATCGGCCCAGTCGGTGCAGCTTTGGGCCGATGACGCGCTGTCGCTCGATTACCGGTCCGAGACCGCGCCGCGCTCGAAATCCGACCGGGCCGCGCTGTTGGCCCTGGCGCTCTCGGTACTGCTGGTTCGCGGCGGTGAACGCGTCGGGCTGATGGGAACGTCGCTTGCCCGCCCCCGCAATGGCGAAACCCAGTTGACCCGCCTGGCGCTGGAGCTGTGCCGGCCGCGCGATGAGCGGCCCGATTATGGCGCCCCGCCCGACGAGCCGATGATCCGCGGCGGACGGGCCGTGTTTCTGTCCGACTTTATGGGGCCGCGCGACGATGTGTTTCCCGCGCTGATCCGCGCGGCCGAGGCCGGTGTGTCCGGCGCCTATGTGATGATCCTCGACCCGGCCGAGGAGAGCTTTCCCTTCGATGGTCGGATGATCTTTGAGAGTATGGGAAAGCTGGTTGATTTCGAAACCCAGCGTGCCCGGGCCCTGGCCGATGCCTATCGGGCCCGGCTGCTCGAGCGGCAGGAGGCCCTGACGGAGATGGCGCGGCGCACGGGCTGGCAATGCCTGGTGCATCGCACGTCGGAAAGCCCACGGCGTGCGCTCTTGTGGCTCTATGCCGCAATCGGCGGGCTGCGCTAGCGTGGCGGTTCGGCCAGCTTTAGGCATGGCGGCTCCCACACGCGGTCCGGGGTTGTCTGGTCGGGGCGATGCGCAACGCAGGCGACCGGCCCCGCGCCGGCATGGGGCCCTGGCAGGCCCGGCCGGCACAAAGGACCGCGCGCGGCGGCATGCAAGATAACCTGACGCCGGATTGCAGGCGGGCGGGCAGCGGCTGAGAGAGGAGACTGAATGCTCGGTTTTGGAGCGCTGGCATTTCTCAACCCCTGGCTGCTTGCCGGGCTCGCGGCGCTTCCCGTGCTCTGGCTGCTGTTGCGCGCCATCCCGCCGGGCCCGCGGCGGCAGGCCTTTCCCGGCGTGCGGCTGCTGCTGGGTCTCAAGGATCCCGAGGTCACGCCCGAGCGCACGCCCTGGTGGCTCTTGTTGCTGCGCATGGCCGCCATTGCCGCGGCGATCGCGGCATTTGCCGAGCCGGTGCTGAACCCGCGCCAGCCGATGACGGGGTCTGACCCGGTGCTGATCGTTTTTGACGGCGGCTGGGCCTCGGCGCCCGATTGGGCCGCGCGTCAGGACCGGGCGCGGGAATTGCTGGACCAGGCGGCGCGCGCGCGCCGGCCGGTCGCGGTGATTGTGCTTGCCGACGCGCCGCCCGGCCAGCCGGGGCTTGACCTGCGCCCCGCGGCCGATTGGCAGGGCCGGATCGAGACGCTGGCGCCCCGGCCCTGGGCGCCCGATCGCGCGGGATGGGCGGCTTGGCTGCGCCAAAACGACCAGGATGCGGAGAGCTGGTGGCTGACCGATGGGCTCGCCCATGAGGCCGAGGATGACGGCTTTGCCGCGGCCCTGATCGCGCGCGGCCCGGCGACCCGCATCGCGCCGGTTGAGCGGGCCATGGCCTTGCGCCCGGCACGGCTGGAAAACGGCCTCTTGGTCAGCGAGGCGCTGCGCGCCGATCCCGATGCCGAGCGGACCGTTCAGATTGTCGCGGTCGGCACCGATCCTGCCGGCACCGAACGGCGGCTTGCGGTCTTGCCCGCACAGTTCGAGGCCGAGGCGCTGGAGGCGCCGGTCACGCTCGATCTGCCGCTTGAGCTGCGCAACCGCATCGCGCGGATCGGCATCGCCTCGGAACCCTCGGCCGGTGCCGTGATCCTCACCGACAGCGCGCTGAAGCGCCGCAAGGTGGGGCTGCTCTCCGGTGCCGAGCCACAGGAAGGCGCCGATCTCGTCTCGTCGCTGCATTACCTGCGCCAGGCCCTTCAACCCTCGGCCGAAGTGATCGAGGCGCCGCTTGCCGACATGCTCAATGCCAGCCCCGATGTGCTGGTCCTGGCCGATATCGGCACCTTTGCCGCCGAGGAGCGGGCGGCGTTGGAGGAATGGGTGCGCGAGGGCGGGCTTCTGGTGCGGTTTGCCGGGCCGCGCATGGCGCGCGCCGCGGGGGTGATCGGCGAGGATCCGCTGCTGCCGGTGCGGCTGCGCGCCGGTGGGCGTACGGTCGGCGGCGCGCTCTCCTGGGGCGCCCCGCGCACGCTGCGTGAGTTTCCCGCCACCAGCCCGTTCAGCGGCCTGGACGTGCCGCAAGAGGTCAGCGTCACCCGGCAGGTGATGGCCCAGCCCGATCCCGATCTGCCAGACCGGACGCTGGCCGCGCTTGAGGACGGCACCTCGCTGGTCACGGCGGCCGATCTGGGCGAGGGGCGGGTGGTGCTCTTTCACGTCACCGCCAATGCCGAATGGTCTTCGCTGCCGCTGTCGGGGCTCTTTGTGCAGATGCTTGAGCGGCTGGCGATCAGCGCCCGGCCCGGCGCGCTGTCGGCCGAAGACCTCGCCGGCTCGGTCTGGACCCCGGTCACCGCGCTTGACGGGTTCGGCCGCCCGGTGGATGTGACCGATTTGCCCGGGGTCAGCGGCGAGCGTCTGGCCGAGGCCCGGCCCGGGGCCGATGCGCCGCCGGGGCTCTACCGCTCGGGCGACCGGCTGGTGGCCATCAACCTGACCACGCCCGAGACTGTGCTGACCCCCGCAGCCGCGCCGCCCCCGGGTATGGTGGCCGAGACGCTGGACCGGACCACCGAAACCCCGCTCAAGCCCTGGGTGCTTGTTGCGGCCCTGGCTTTTCTGGCGGCGGATCTACTGGCCACGCTCTGGCTGGGCGGACGTCTGCGCTTTGCCACCCGGCCCGCCGGAACCGTCGCCGCGGCGCTGCTCGCGATCGGGGCAGCGTTTGTGGCCCTTCCGGCGCTTGCGCAGGACGACCCGGCGCAAACTCCACCCAGCGATCCGGTCGATGAGGACTGGGCGCTGCTGGCCACGCGCGACACGGTGCTGGCCTATGTGATCACCGGCGACACCCAGGTCGATCGGATCAGCGCGGCCGGGCTGTCGGGCCTGTCGCGCATGCTGGCCGCGCGCACGGCGATCGAGCCGGGTGAGCCGATGGCGGTCAATATCGAAACCGATGAGTTGGCTTTCTTTCCGATGCTCTACTGGCCGATCAGCGAGGGGCAGCGGGCCCCGTCGGACGCGGCCATCGCCAAGCTCAACGCCTATCTGCGCACCGGCGGGATGATCGTCTTTGACACCCGCGACGCCAATCTTGGCGCCGGGTTCAGCACCGGCACACCGAACGGCAAGGTGTTGCAGCGCATCGCGGCGCGGCTCGACATCCCGCCGCTGGAACCGCTGCCCGAAGATCATGTTCTGACCCGCACCTTCTATCTGCTGCAGGCCTTTCCGGGCCGGCATGTCGGGGGCGAGCTCTGGGTCGAGGCGGCCGAGGATGCCCGCGCGGTTGAGGGTCTGCCGTTTCGCAACCTCAATGACGGGGTCACGCCGGTGGTGATCGGGTCCAACGATTGGGCGGCGGCCTGGGCGCTCGACGGGTCGGGCCGGCCGATGTTTCCCGTCGGCCGCACGCTGGGCGGCGATCGCCAGCGCGAGATGGCCTGGCGCTTCGGGATCAACCTGGTGATGCATGTGATGACCGGCAATTACAAATCCGACCAGGTGCATGTGCC
>JBCBKN010000379.1:0-4453 GCA_038521775.1 Pseudomonadota bacterium
AGCTATGGGCGCGAGAAGGTGCTTTTTGGCACCGACTGGCCGGTGATCGACCCCGAACGCGCGGTTGAGGAGATCGAGGCGCTGGGCCTGCGCCCGGAAAGCCAGCGGCTTTTGATGCGCGAGAATGCCCTGCGGGTGTTCGATCTGCCGGAATCCGCCGCCCTGGCCGAGGCAGCGGAATGAGCGAGCGGGGCGCGTCCGGGGCGCCGCCTGACGCACACGGGTTGCCCGAATTCGAGGGGCCGCCCGAAAGCCACCGGCCGCCCGAAACCTACCGGCCGCTCGACATTTCCTCGGGGCTGCGGGCCAATGCGCGGCGGTTTCCCGGCAAGATAGCGGTGACCATGGGGGCCGCCCGGCTGAGCTATGGCGCGCTGGTCGAGCGGATGAACCGGGTGTCGAACGCGGTCTCGGCCCTGGGGCTGGGTCCAGGTCAGAATGCCGCAATCATGGCCGGCAACAGCCCGGAGTATTTCGAGATCGTGGCCGGGGTCTCGGCCACAGGGGCGGCGATTGCCACTGTCAACCCGCGCCAGACCCCGGACGAGCTGGGCGCGATCGCCCAGGATTGCGCCGCCCGGATCATCTTCACCGATGCCGCCTTTGAAGACGCCGTGCGCGCGGCCGACCTGCCCCAGGGCGCGCAGGTCGTGGTCATCGGCCCGGCCTATGAGGCCTGGATCGCCCGCGCCGCTGCCACCCCACCCGAGACCACCCCGCCGGAATGGGCGACCTTCGCCATCCCCTACACCTCCGGCACCACCGGGAGGCCAAAGGGGGTGTGCCTGTCGCACCGCTCGCGGGTGATCTCGTTCTTCACCTTCGCCTCGGTCTATGGCTGTTTTGGCGAGGCTGACCGGTTTCTCGTCACAACGCCGCTCTTTCATGGCGGCGGCTTTGCCTTTCCCATGGCTGCCCTCTTTCTGGGGGGCGCGGTGGATCTGATGCCGCATTACGCGCCCGATCTGCTGCTCGACGCGATGGCGAGCGGCGCGCATTCGGGCAGCTTCGTCGTGCCCACCCAGTTTCACGGCATGTTCGATCTGGGCGAGGCGGCCCTGGCACGGCTCTCCGGGCATCGCTTCCGCTCGGTTGTGTGCAATGCAGCACCGCTGCCCGAGGACACCAAGCTCGCCGCGCTCACCTGGCTGGGCGAGGGGGTGCTGCACGAAACCTATGGCTCGACCGAGGCAGGGGTGGTCACCAACCTTTACCCCGCCGAGATGCGCGCCAAGCAAAACTGCGCCGGGCGGCCGATTGCCGGCCAGTCGGTGCGGCTTTTGGGCGAGGATGGCGCCGAGGTGGCGCCCGGCGAAGTGGGCGAGCTTTTCTCCAACGGCCCCACGCTTTTCAATGGCTATTGGAACCGGCCCGAGGAGACCGCGGCCAGCTTTCGCGACGGCTGGTTTTCGGCCGGCGATCTGGCCCGGGCCGATGATGAGGGGTTTTTGCACATCGTTGACCGCAAGAAGGACATGATCCTGTCGGGCGGGGTCAACATCTACCCTCGCGATATTGAAGAGGTGCTCTTTGCCCATGACGCGGTGGCCGAGGCGGCGGTGGTCGGCATTCCCGACCCGCGCTGGGGCGAGGCGGTCTGTGCCTTTGTGCGCGCGGCCGGCCCGCAGGATCCCGAGGCGCTGATCGGCTGGTGTCGCGACCGGCTGGCCCCCCACAAGGTGCCCAAATCGGTGCGCTTCGTCGATGCGATCCCCCGCAACGCCGCCGGCAAGGTGCTCAAGAAAGATCTGCGCGCGCAGGTGATGTCGTGATCGAACGCCAGACCATCATTCGGGTCGCCTCGGGCCAGCATGTCCGCCTGCGGCTGATGGGGCAGGGGCCGGCGGTGGTGCTCTGTCATGAATCGCCGCGTTCTTCGGCCGCGCTGCTGCCGCTTGCCGGGCGCATCGCCGACCGCTTCACCTGCGTGATGATCGACAGCCCGGGCTTTGGGCTCTCCGACCCGATGCCGCAGGATCGCCCCGAGATTGCGGAGTTTGCCGGTGTGGTCATCGCGGTGATCGACGCGCTGGGTGTCGCACCGGTGCCGGTCTATGGCACGCATACCGGGGCCGCGATTGCCATCGAGGCCGCCCTCCAGGCGCCCGACAAGGTCTCGGCCGCGATCCTCGATGGCTATGCGCTCTTCACGCCAGTTGAGCAGGCCGAGCTTCTGGCGAGCTACCTGCCGCCTTTCCTTCCCACGCTTGACGGCACGCATGTCGCCTGGCTTTGGGCACGGGTGCGCGACCAGTTCGCGGCCTTTCCCTGGAACCGGGTCTCAGACGGCGCGCGCCTGCCCTTTGGCCCGCCGCCCCTGGCCTTTCACCAGGCGGTGGTCGAGGATTTTCTGCAGGCGGGCGATGCGTATCGCGTGGGCTATGCGGCGGCCTTTCGCTATGACCATCTCGCGCCGCTGTCCCGGGCGCGGGTGCCGGTGCGGCTCGGCACCCGGCTCGATGATCTGCTGCACCCGCATATGGCCCGGGCGGCGGGTCAGGGCCCCATGGTCACCACCCAGGATTTTTCGGCCGATCGCGATGTCTGGGCCGCGGATCTGGCGGCGCTCTTTGCCGAGCATGCGGGGGGCGAGGCGCTCGATGCCGACGGGCTGCTGGCCCGGGCGCAGGCGCATCAGGGTGCGCGGCGCGTGCTGAACACCGCGCAGGGGCCGGTGGTGGCCCGTACCGATGGCGCCGGTGCGCCCGTTGTCCTCTTGCATGATGTGCCGGGCGGGATGGCCGATCTCGATCACCTCGCCCAACGCCTTGCCGCGCAGCGCCGGGTGGTCCGGATCGATCTGCCAGGTCTGGGCGCATCGCGGCTCGCCGCTGGTGCCACGCCCGATCTGGCCACGCCCGATCTGGCCGCCCTCGCTGATGGCACGCGCAGGGCGCTGAGCATGCTGGATGCGGCCGATGCACCCGTCCTCGCCGCCGGCGCCAGCCTGCCGGTGGCGCTCGCCGCCACCACAGGCCCGCTGGTCGCGCTCGACCCCTGGCCGCAGGTCGCCGACGGGCTGGACGAGGCGTTGCCCGATCTCACCCCGCGCTGGGACGGGGCGCATCTGAACGCGGCCTTCTGGTGGGCGCGCGATGCGGAGATCTTCAAGCCCTGGACAAACCGCACCAACGCCGCCGGACGCGGCATCGGGCCCGAGCGGGACGCCGCGCGCATCGACCAGCGCTTTCGCGCAACGGTTCTTGCCGGCCCGACAGGGGTTGCACTGGCCCGCGCGCTCTATACCGAGGCCTGTGCACCGGCCCTGGCCGAACGGGGCGGGCAGGTCCTGCTCTACGACCAGGACCCCGATCTCGAGGCGCTGACGGCATGGGCGGCCTCGGCCCTCGGCCCCGGTGCGGCACGTCTTGTCCCGCGCGAAGCGCCCGCCTTGGCCGATGCTGTCCTGGCAGCGCTGGCGTGATGCCGGGCGTGGCCGATCTTGGCGCGATCGCATCGGCCCTGCCTGAAAACCGCCTGAGCGAGGATGCGTCCGAATGCGCGCGTCATGGCGAGGACATCTCGGGCATCGGCGCGGCCGTCGATGCCATCATCCGTCCGCAGACCGCGCAGGAAACGGCACAGGCGATTGCCGCGGCGCGCTCGGCCGGGCGCCCGGTTTATCCGCGCGGCGGCGGCATGTCCTATTCCCGCGGCTATCTGGCCGACGCGCCGGGCGGTCTGTCGCTCGATCTGCGCGGGCTCGACCGGATCCGCGACATCGACATTGACGGGCGTTGCGTGACGGTCGAGGCCGGGGTGACCTGGGCTGCACTTGATGAGGCGCTGGAGGCCAAGGGCCATCGCGCACCGTTCTTCGGGCCATTGTCGGGCATCGCCGCCACCATTGGAGGCACGCTCAGCCAGAACGGCGCCTTTTTCGGGGCGGCCGCCCATGGCTACGCCGCCGACAGCGTGTTGGGGCTGGAGATTGTCGATGGCAGGGGGCAGCTCCACCGTATCGGAAGCTGGGGTGCGGGTCGGGATGCGGCCCTTCCCCGCTTCGGGCCGGATCTTGTCGGGCCGTTCCTCGGTGATTGCGGCGCGCTGGGGGTGAAGACCGCGGCGGTGCTGCGCATCCTCCCGCGTCCGGCCCAACCGCTCTTTGCCTCCTTTGCCTTTGAGCGCGACGCCGATGTGATTGCGGCGATGACCGCCTTGCGCGATGTGCCCCATCTTTCCGAGCTCTGGGGATTTGACGTCGCGGCCCATCGGGTGCTTGCGCGCAGCGGGTTTTCGGTCCTTGAGGCGGCCGGGATGGCGGCCGATCTTGCCGGCGGCGCGGGATCGATCCTGGGCGCCATGCGCTCGCTGGCCAAGGCCGCCACACTGCGGCGCGCGGTGCTGAGCGATCTGCCCTGGTCGCTCCATGCGGTGATCGAGCCGCCGCTGCCGGCCCTCGCCGCACCGATCTTCGAGGCACTGGTCTCGGCCTGCCTGGAGGCGGGCGGAC
>JBCBKN010000380.1:0-4383 GCA_038521775.1 Pseudomonadota bacterium
GGCGGCTTCATGGCCGTGGGCGCCTATGCCTGTTATAAGCTCATGACCGCCTATCCCGACCTCAATATCTTTTTCTGCGTGCTCATCTCGGGCGCGGTGACGGCGCTGGTCGGCGTGCTCTTTGGCCTGCCATCCTTGCGCATCAAGGGGTTTTATCTGGCGGTCGCCACGCTGGCCGCGCAGTTCTTCATCGTCTGGCTCCTCAACAAGGTGCCGTGGTTTTACAACTATTCCGCCTCGGGCCAGATCACAGCACCCGAGCGCACGATCTTCGGCATAGCCGTGACCGGGCCCGAGGCCGAGCCCTGGGCGACCTATCTCTTTGCGCTCTTCTTTGTGCTGATCATGGCCTGGTTGGCGCGCAACCTCACCCGCGGGCCGCTGGGCCGGCGCTGGATGGCGATCCGCGATATGGACATCGCGGCCGAGATCATCGGGGTGAACCCGCTTTCGGCCAAGCTCTCGGCCTTTGCGGTCTCGTCCTTCTTCATCGGGGTGGGCGGAGCGCTCTTTTTTGCCGTCTGGATCGGCTCGGCTGAGGTGAGCGAGATCTTCGGCATCGACAAAAGCTTCAGCGTCCTCTTCATGATCATCATCGGGGGGCTGGGCTCGATCTTCGGCAGCTTTGCGGGAGCGGCCTTTCTGGTGCTCCTGCCGGTGGCGCTGAAGAACCTCTTTGTGGGGTTCTTGGGCTGGCCCCCCGACCTCGTCGCCCATTTCCAGCTTGTCATCGTCGGCGGGCTGATCATCGGGTTTTTGATCCTGGAGCCGCATGGGCTCGCCCAGCTCTGGCGGCTGGCCAAGGAAAAGCTGCGTCTCTGGCCGTTTCCGTATTGAGGCGCATGAACCAACTTCAAGGGAGGAGTAACATGAAACGTATCCTAACAGCGGCCGGTCTGGCTGCGATGCTGGCCGCACCTGCGGCGGCGGATCTGGTGATCCCGTCGATGGATTACCGCACCGGGCCGTTTGCGCCCAATGGCATTCCGTTCGCTGACGGGTTCCATGATTATCTGGAAATGCTCAACCAGCGCGATGGCGGCATTGGCGGCGTGCCGATCCGGGTGCTGCCCTGCGAAACCGCCTATAACACCGAAAAAGGCGTGGAATGCTATGAGAGCACCAAGGGCGAGGGCGCGCTGGTTTATCACCCGCTTTCGACCGGGATCACGTATCAGCTGATCCCCAAGGCCAGCGCGGACCAGATCCCGGTGCATTCGATGGGCTATGGCCGCACCTCGGCAGCCGATGGCAAGACCTTTGAGTGGATCTTCAACTTCCCCGGCACCTATTGGGACGCAGCCTCGATCATCGTGAAGCATGCGCTGGAGGTCGAAGGCTCGCTTGAGGGCAAGTCGATCACCCTGGTGCATCTCGACGCCGCCTATGGGCGCGAGCCGATCCCCACGCTGCAGGCCCTGTCGGAAAAGCACGGCTTTTCCTTCAAGGCGATCCCGGTCGCCTATGGTCAGGAGCAGAAATCGCAATGGCTGCAGATCCGCCGCGAGCGCCCCGATTGGGTCGTGATGTGGGGCTGGGGCGTGATGAACCAGGTCGCCATCCAGGAGGCCGCCAATATCCGCTATCCGATGGACCGCTTTGTCGGTGTCTGGTGGTCGGGTTCGGAAAACGACGTGCTGCCCGCCGGGGCCGGCGCCGATGGTTATAAGGCGATTGCCTTCCACCCGCCGGGCTCGGACGCGCCGCTCTTTGCCGAGGTCAAGGAGCTGGTGGTTGACGCTGGTCATTATGCAGGCGACGGCACGCATTTCGGCGAGGTGCTCTACAACCGCGGTCTCTACGCAGCCGTCACCGTGGCCGAGGCGATCCGCAAGGCTCAGGAAATCCATGGCGTGGCCGAGATCACCCCGGCAATGATGCGCGACGGGCTTGAAAACCTGACCATCGATGCCGCGCGCTGGGAAGAGCTGGGCTGGCCGGGCAATCCGGAGATCAACGTCTCCTGCGAGGATCATGGCGGGCCGGGCCTGGGCGCGATCCAGCAATGGAACTTTGACAGCAAGACCTGGTCGCTGGTCTCCGATTTCGTCGGGGCCGACCGCGAGATCGTCGATCCGCTCATCGTGGCCGACGCGGCCGCCTATGCTGCCGAGAACAATCTGACGCCGCGCGACTGCAACTGACGGCGACACCCCGGGGCGGGCCCTGGCGGCCTGCCCTGAACCACTCCCCGGGGGCGCCCTCTCGCCCCCGGCTTTTGGCCCGGAGAAGACCATGCTCGACCTTGTGAAGACCGAAGAGACAGCGGCCGAGACGGAAACGCTTCTGGACCTCAAGAATGTCGAGGTGATCTACAACCATGTCATCCTGGTGCTCAAAGGCGTCAGCCTCAGCGTTGCCAAGGGCGGCATCACCGCACTTCTGGGCGGCAATGGCGCGGGCAAGACGACCACGCTGAAGGCCGTCTCGAACCTGCTGCATTCCGAACGCGGCGAGGTCACCAAGGGCACCATCACCTATCGGGGTGAGCGGGTGCAGGACCTCAACCCCTCCGACCTGGTCCGCAAGGGCGTCATTCAGGTCATGGAAGGGCGGCATTGCTTTGAGCACCTCACGGTTGAGGAGAATTTGCTCACCGGCGCCTATACCCGGACCGACCGCGAAATCGCGCAGGACCTGGAGAAGGTCTATGCCTATTTTCCCCGCCTCAAGGAGCGGCGGCGCAGCCAGGCCGGCTATACCTCGGGCGGCGAGCAGCAGATGTGCGCCATCGGCCGCGCGCTGATGAGCCGGCCGGAGACGATCCTGCTCGACGAGCCCTCCATGGGGCTGGCCCCGCAGCTGGTCGAGGAGATCTTCGGCATTGTGAAGGATCTCAATGAGCGCGAGGGCGTCTCGTTCCTCTTGGCCGAGCAGAACACCAATGTCGCGCTGCGCTTTGCCCATCGCGGCTATATTCTGGAATCGGGCCGGGTGGTGATGGAAGGCCCTGCGGCCGAGCTGCGCGAGAACCCGGATGTGAAGGAATTCTATCTCGGCGTCTCCGAAAAGGGCCGCAAGAGCTTCCGCGACGTTCGCTCTTATCGCCGCCGCAAGCGCTGGCTGAGCTGAGGAGCCGCGGGCCGGTATGGCGCGGCTCTACGCGTTTGTCGGGCCCGATGAGGTTCATGCCCAAGCCCGCGCAGGCATCGCCCGCCTGCAGCTGAGCGGTGGGACGCGCTTTGCCGATGTGCTTGCCGCCCTGGAGCTTCCGCACGGATCTGCGGATCTGACCGTGACCTATATCGTCGATGCGGATGGCGCGCTTTGGATCGCCGACCGGCATTCCGAGCATGTCGCCTGCGCCCGGGGCGGGCATGTGCGCGCGGCGGGGGAGCTGACCATGGCGCCATGGCGCGACGGGATCGAGGTGCTTGAGGCGACAAACCAGTCCACCGGCTATTGCCCCGAACCCGCCTGCTGGGACGCGCTTGCCGATGCGCTCGACAAGGCCGGCCTGCCGCGGCCCGACGGGTTTGCCCATGCCTTTGAGTTTCGGCGCTGCCCCGGCTGCGGCACGAATGCCATCGTCAAGGATCAGGATTTTCACTGTGCCGTCTGTGGCCATGCCCTGCCGCTGGCGTGGAATTTTGCGCCGGCGTGATGTCCTGGCGAGACCGGCGACGGGCGGCGACGGGCGGCGGGGGGCGACGGGGGGCGGCGGCGGGCGGCGACGGGCCGCGGCGGGTGTCAGCCATCCTCCTGATAGCACAGGAAGGAGGCCTCGGTGATGCGCCGTATGACGGCCGCGTGCAGCGGTGCGGTCACTGGGTCGCGCGCCTCGAAATGGGCGACGGCGGCATCTGCCTGCGCCCGGTCGCGAAACACCATGGTTGCAAAGAACGCGCGGGGATTTTCAGGCTCGGTGTCGAGCACCGGGTGCCGGTCGCGCCGGGCCATGGGCGTGATCGCCAGCATCAGGTCGCAGGCAATCAAGCGTGCACCCAGCCTCTGCAAGGCCTCGGCGACCTCGCCGGCGGCCACCCGCTCGCGCAGGCAGAACCCAAAGAACATGTGATAGGCCATCCTCGCCTCCTGCTGCCGCAAGCACACCCGCGCCCGCCCCGGGGATGCCCCAGGGACGCCCAAGCTAGGATTTTTGGGCCCCGCATGCTACGGGGGGCAAAACTGCGGAGGTGGCGATGGGCAGCTATTTTGACGATCTTGAGACCCGCGACCCGGCGCAGCGCGAGGCTGCCCAGTTTACGGCGCTGCGCGGCGTGCTGACCGCGGCGCTGCCGGCCGCACCGGGGCTGGCGCGGCATCTGGAGGGCCACGATCCCACGGCGCTGAGCGACCGCGCGGCGCTGGCCAAGCTGCCGGTGCTGCGGAAATCCGATCTCGCCCGGCATCAGGCCGGGGATCCGCCCTTCGGCGGGTTCA
>JBCBKN010000381.1:0-4358 GCA_038521775.1 Pseudomonadota bacterium
ATCGCGACGCTCAAAGCCTTTGATTTCGAGCGCGCGCTTGGCGATCATGCCCCCGGTGCGCGGATCCTGATGGAGCCGATCGGCGTTTGCGCGCTGATCACGCCGTGGAACTGGCCGATGAACCAGGTCGTTCTGAAGGTGGCGCCGGCGCTGGCGGCGGGCTGTACGGTGATCCTCAAACCCTCCGAGGTCGCGCCGCTCTCCTCCCATCTCTTTGCGCAGATCGTCGATGCGGCCGAGATTCCCGCGGGGGTGTTCAACCTCGTCAATGGCGACGGGCCGGGCGTCGGCACACAGCTTTCGGTGCATCCCGATGTCGATATGGTGAGCTTCACCGGCTCGACCCGGGCGGGCAAGCTGATCACCAAGGCCGCGGCCGACACGATCAAGCGGGTCACGCTGGAGCTGGGCGGCAAGGGCGCCAATATCGTCTTTGCCGATGCCGATGAAAAGGCGGTCACCCGCGGCGTGCGGCACTGCTTCAACAATTCCGGCCAGTCCTGCAACGCGCCCACCCGCATGCTGGTCGAGCGTCCGCTCTATGAACAGGCGGTTGAGACGGCAAAGCAGGTCGCCGAACAGACCGAGGTGTCGGCCGCCGATCAGGAAGGACGGCAGATCGGCCCGGTCGTGTCGGATGTGCAGTGGGAAAAGATCCAGGGTCTGATCCAGACCGGCATCGACGAGGGCGCGCGGCTGGTCGCCGGCGGCACCGGTCGGCCCGAGGGGCTCAACCGCGGCTATTTCACCCGGCCCACGGTCTTTGCCGATGTCGATGCGGACATGACCGTCTGGCGCGAGGAGATCTTCGGCCCGGTCCTGTCGATCACGCCGTTTGACAGCGAGGATCAGGCGATCGAGATGGCCAATGACACGGCCTATGGGCTGACCAATTATATCCAGACCCAGGATGTTGACAGGGCGCGCCGCTCAGCACGCGCGCTGCGCAGCGGCATGGTCGAGATCAACGGCAAATCGCGCGGCGCCGGGGCACCCTTCGGCGGCTACCGCCAGTCGGGCAATGGGCGCGAGGGCGGCAGCTGGGGGCTTGAGGATTTTCTGGAGGTGAAATCCGTCGGCGGCTGGAGCCTTTGACGCCACGCCCTGAGCCCAGGCTCTGATCCCGCGGCCCGAGCCCGCGCCCTGAGCCTGCGCCCTGATCCGGCCAGGCCGGCAGGGCGCAATCGGGTCGGCATTGCGTCCTCGGCCCGGGCATCGGTGCCGTGCCGCGGGCCCTATGGCCCGGCGGTCTCGGCCGGCTGGGGAAGGCGGATGTCCCAGCGCGCGCGGATCGAGGCATCCGCCGCCGCGCCAATATGGTCGGGCACGGGCGCGGCCAGGATCGCCCGCGCCGTCTCCCGCGCCCGGGCGCGGATGTCCGGAGCGCCCTTCTCGGCCCAGGTCACCGGCGGGTCGCGATCTGCCAGCACGGGGTAGAAATAGTCCCGCTCCATCGCAGCCAGCGTCTGGTCGGACCCCAGAAAATGCCCGTCGCCGCGCACCGCGGCCGCAATCGCATCATAGCCCAGCGTCGCCTCATCGACCTCCACCCCGCGGATGGTGCGCTGCACATGCGAGAGCATCTCGTCATCGAGCACGAAGGCCTCAAAGCTCGCGCCCAGCAGGCTCGCCATCATGCCCACGCTCTCATAGACCATATTCGCCCCGGCAAGCCCGGCCGTGACCGCGGCCAGCGCCTTTTCCGCACCCATCTGCGCATCGACCGCCTTTGCGTCGGCCATTGAGGCGGCAACGCCCGAGGGCAGGCCCAGCCAGTTCGAGATCTGCGCCGAGGCCGCGTTCATCACAGCGCTTTCACCGCCGCTGCCGGCAAAGGCACCGGTGCGCAGGTCGATCACGAAGGGCCAGTTGGAAAAGATCGCCGGATGCCCGGGCGCGAAGATGTTGATCATCACCAGCCCGGCCAGCGTTTCGGCCAGCGATTGCGCCAGGAACCCCGCCAGCGTGGCGGGCGCGGTGGCCCCGGCCTGGGCGGCGATGATCGCATTGATCGGCACGCCCTGGGCCACGCAGGCCAGCGTGACCTCGACCGCATCGACGCCAAAGCGCAGGGGCGAGACGATGGGTGAGATATGCGCCTTCAGGCAGGGCTGGGCGCGAAACCGGCCGGCGCCGCCCATGACGGTGTCAAACATCTCGATCACCGGCGCGACGGCCGCGCCCGATGAAAAGGAGGTGCCCACCGGCTTGGTCGTGCCGCGCAGCAGCGCATAGGCGGTGTTGATGTCGAGATCGAAGGGGTCGGGCACGTCGGTGGCGATGCAGCAGCGCGTGAACCAACTGATATTGGGCAGGCTGTCGGCCAGGCGCGTGAAGTCGAGGAGATCGCGCAGGGTTGAGGGCCGGTAGCGCCCGGTCTCCAGATCCAGCGTCTGCACCGCCGCCCCGCCGGTGCCGAAATAGACCCGGTCGCCGCCAAGCTCGATGCTGTGGCGCGGATCGCGGCCATGGAGGGTGAACTGGGTGCAGGCCCCGGCGATCACATCCTCAACCAGGTCGCGCGGAAAGCACAGGCGCCCCTCATCCGACTGCCGCGCACCGCGCGCCAGGGCGGCCTCGACCAGCACCGGCGGCGCCTCGCCCAGCCCAAGCTCGGACAAAAGCCGCAGCGCCGTCTGGTAGATGGCGTAAAGCTCGGCATCCGAAAGGGGTGCATAGCGCCCGCCCCGCTGCCCGGGTGCGGCGGGGTTCTGCGTCGGCGCGGATTGGCGGGCCGCCACCCGTGCTGCACGCCCGCCGCCGCGCCGCTGCGGTCGCGATTCCGTCATCCTCGACGTCCTTTCGGCCAGAGCTTGGGTCGCCATCATCGCCAGTTCAATGCAGTGCCGCAAGCCGGGCCGGGATCTTGCGGGTTTTCCGAACGGCGGGATCATGAATTCGGGAGCGGACCATCGGCGCTTGACCCGACAGGCGCCGCGGTTGACGCTTCATGTCAGATCAGGGGAGAGGCAGCCATGGATCCCACCACGGTCACTGAGGATGAACGGGCCGCGTTTCGCCGCGACGGCGCGGTCGTTTTGCGCCAGCGCTTCAGCGAGGACTGGATCGCGCAGCTGCGCGCAGGGATCGATGCCGATCTCGCCACCCCCTCGCCACGGCTGACGCGCCACACGAAAGATCCCGGCGCCCCGGCCTATCTGGAGGATTTCTGGGTCTGGAACCTCTTTCCCCAGTTTGAGGAGTTCGTGCGCCAATCGCCCTGTGCGGCGCTGGCCGCGGGGCTTTTGGAGGCACCCTCCATCAACCTGGTCATGGACAACTGGTTTTTGCGCGAGGCGGGCTCGTCCTCGCGCCCGCCCTTCCATCAGGATCTCGCCTATTTCGACTTTCAGGGCAGCATGTGCGTGCTTTGGCTGCCCTTGGAGCCGGTTACCCGCGAGAACGGCATCGCCTTCGTGCGCGGCTCGCATCTGTGGGAGAAGCTCTTCATGCGGGTGCGCTTTGCCGATGGTCATTCCGATGGCGGCTTCACCGCCGATGGTGCCTGCGAGGTGAACGGGCAGGTCTATCACGCGCCGCCCGATGTCGCGGCCGACCCGGAGGCCTTTGAGCTTCTGCAATGGGATCTGGAGCTGGGCGATTGCATCTTTTTTGACATGCGCACCCTTCATGGCGGGCTGTCCTCGGTCACGCCGACCGAGACCGTGCGCCGCTTTACCCTGCGCATGACCGCGCCGGACGGGATGATCCGCTATCGCGGTGATTGGGCCAAGGAGGAGCGGGCGATTTTCGAGGCCGCCGGCTATCGCGATGGCGACCGGCTGACCGGATCGATGTTTCCCCAGCTCTGGCCCGCGGCATGAAAGGCACCGCCCGCGCGGTGGTGATCGGCGGCGGCATTGCCGGCTGCTCGGCGCTTTATCATCTGACCCGGGAGGGGTGGAGCGATGTGATGCTCCTTGAGCGTGACGAGCTCACCTCCGGCACCACATGGCATTCGGCCGCCCAGGTGACGGGGTTTGGCGCCATCCAGGTGATGGTCGGCCTGAAGGCGCATTCGATCAAGCTCTATCAGGAGCTTGCGGCCGATCCCGACTATCCCATCAACTATCATCACGGCGATGGCGGGCTGCGGCTTGCCTCGCAGGATTGGCATATCGAGGGCTACCGGCATTTCATCTCGATGGCCAAGGGGATGGGGGTTGAGTATGAGCTGCTCGATCCCGAGGAATGCGGCCGACGGCACCCGCTGATCACCACCGAAGGGCTGAAAGGCGCGCTGTGGGACCCGCATGACGGCGATATCGACCCCGCCCAGCTTTGCCGCTGGCGGTCTGGGACAGGCCGGTCACCGGAGTGTGGCGATGCACCTCGGCCCCGGCCTTGCGCGCCCGCCG
>JBCBKN010000382.1:0-4348 GCA_038521775.1 Pseudomonadota bacterium
ACACCTGGCCTGGGCTGGCGCAAACCGGCCGGCATTCCGGGCCGATTGCAGCTCAGCGGCCAGCTTCAGGGCGGGCTGACCGGCGGGCTGGTGCTTGACGGCATCGACCTGACCGCGGGCGAGCTGCGCGTGTCGGGCCAGGCGGTGCTGGGACCGCAACGACAGCTTGTCGAGGCGCGCCTGACCGAGATCCGCCTGGGCGATGTGATTGACAGCAGCCTGATCTGGGATGGCCAGGTTCTGCGTCTGCAAGGTGGGGTGTTGGACCTGTCGGCACTGGGACGGCTGCTTCAGGCCGTGCCGCCGCAATCCTCCGACACGCCGGCCACAGCGCCGGCAGACACGTCCCCCGAACCAGCCGTGCCGACCGAGCCGACCGAGCCGTCGGCGCCCGTGGCCCCGTCCGCCCCGTCCGCTGCGCCCGCCCCGTCCGCCCCGTCCGCTGCGCCCGCCCCGTCCGCCGCGCCCGCCCAGGCCGCGCCGCCCGCCCCGCCCGCGCCGCGCCGCATCGAGATCGACATCGATCGCCTGGTGGTGGCCGAAGATATTGTGCTGACCCCGGCCAGCGGAACCCTGATCGAGGCCGCACCGGGAGAGCCGTTCCTGACCCTGACCGGCACGGCGCGGGGGGGCGCGCCGGTCGAGCTTGCCTTTACCCGGGCCGATCGCGGGCTGACTGTGCGGCTGACCAGCTCCGACGCCGGGCTCTTGCTGCGCGGGGCGGGTTTTTTCGATGGCGGGTATGGCGGGCGGCTGGTGCTCGATCTTGGCATGGCTCCGGGCAGCGATGCGCTGACGGGACGTCTGGTCATCCGCCGGATCACAATCCGCGATGCGCCCATTCTGAGTGAGATTCTGTCGGTCGCCTCGATCACGGGGATCTTTGAGCAGCTGACCACCGGCGGGCTGACCTTTGATCGCGTCGAGGCCGAGTTTGCCCGCGCCGACGGCACGCTTTATCTCACCGAGGGGCGCGCCACCGGCGGGTCGCTGGGCATCACGATCGCCGGCAGCTATGATGAGGTCAATGATCGGGTCAGCCTGGCGGGCGTGTTCTCGCCGGCCTATCTCTTCAACGGCCTCTTGGGCGAGGTGCCGGTGCTTGGCACGGTGCTGACCGGTCGGCGCGGCGAGGGCGTGTTCGGATTTTCATATGAGGTGAGCGGGACCCCTGAAAAACCGTCAGTGTCGGTCAATCCGCTCTCCATTCTCGCCCCCGGCGTGCTGCGCGGCGTTCTGACGAAGGAAGCGCCGGTCCCGCCCGAAGATCTGGGGCCCGCATTGCCCGCGCCCGAAGCGGATCGCGTCGAGCCCGAGCGCGCCCGGCCGGCCATCCGGTCGGACCGGGAGGATGTCGACCGCTAAGGCGGCTGCACGCCCGGCCGGCAGCGGCACCTGCGCGGAGGTCTGCGCCTGGTTGCCGTTTTTTCGGGAGGATTTGCGGGGAGGCAATGGGACAGCGACCCATCGCGTCCCGAGCCCCAAGATCCCCGTGCAACCACAATATGTAGATATTCCTCTGCCTGTGCGCACAACAGATCCACACTCGGCAGTCCAACACACCGGTGTTTGTTGAGATGAGTTGCATTTAATCTAGCGATTTCCCATGAAATGGGAGAAAGTTGCTTGATTTCTTATATTCTCTCCGTTACACAGACCGAAGTCGGCGCGGTGAGGCAAAGACAGAATGCTCAGACACCCAAAATCAAACCGGGGTCGGGTTTCATACAGGCAGCAACTTCACCGGGCGCGACGCGTGGAAGCGAGCCGGCCGCAAGGCCGCGAGACGGGCAGGCGCACTCCCCGGCGTCCATGAGGGACAGTGAGCGGGTCGCGCGGTGGGGCGCGGCCCGTCCGCATTCGGACAGGGCGTATTGCCGTGCCGGCTCCTGCGGATGGAACCGACGGGAGCGGGCAGCGTGGCGGGCAGCTTTCGCAGCACCTATCACCACAAGGTCGACGGCAAGGGCCGGGTGTCGATCCCGGCCAGTTACCGTCGCGCGCTGGAGCTGGGCGACCCGGACTGGCGCGCCGATGGCGACACGCCGCCGCGCGTGATCCTTGTGACCGGGTTCGATGACGGCCCCTGCATCACCTGCATGACGCTGGACCGGATGGATGCGCTGGAGGCCGCCGCGGCCGCCTCGGGCGATCCCGAAGCGCTCGACATCTTCGAGGAAGACGTCGTGGCCGCCTCTGATGAGCTCAAGCTCGATGACAATGGCCGGATCTCGCTGTCGCCCGATCTGCGCCGGAGCCTTGGCATCACCGTCGAGGTGGTGTTCGTGGGCAAGCGCGACCGGTTTGAGGTCTGGCAGCCCGGGGCGCATGGCGCGCAGCGGGCCGCGCGCGAGGCCAATGAAGCAACCCGCGCTCAGCGCCGCGCAACGATCCGCGACATCCGGGTGCGGTCGGCGCGAAAGGATGCGGAATGATCGCCGCCTGGGCAGGCCCCTCAGAGGATCCCGCGCGCGGCCCCAATGGGGGCCCGGGCGGCGGCCGGAACGGCGATGCGCCCCGCGACATAAAGGACGGGACGCAAATCGACCCTTCGAGCGACCCATCGACCGGCTTATCGACGGACGTATCAACCGGCGCACTGGCCGGTGCACCAACCGGCACTTCCGCACCCGATGCCTCGGCCACGCCGAACGCAGGCATGCCGCATCTGCCCGTGCTGCTGGACGCGGTGATCGGGGCCGTCTCACCGGTCCGCGGCATCTGGGTGGACGGCACGTTCGGCGCCGGCGGCTATGCGCGGGCGTTGATCCGCGCAGGTGCCACGCGGGTGATCGGCATTGACCGTGACGCCACCGCCCGCGACCTCGCGGCCAGCTGGTTGCCGGACTGGCCCGACATCGCGCTGCACCCGGGTCAGTTCGGCATGCTCGACGCGATTGCCTCCGATGCGATTGCCTCCGACGCGATTGCCACCGATGCGCTTGCCGCCGACGCGGGGCAGCCGCAGGTCGACGGCGTGGTGCTCGATATCGGGGTCAGTTCGATGCAGCTCGACACGGCCGAGCGCGGGTTCTCCTTCCTGCGCGACGGGCCGCTCGACATGCGCATGGGCCAGGACGGGCCGAGCGCGGCCGATCTGGTCAACGGGCTGGAGGAGGCCGCGCTGGCAGGGCTGATCCGGGGCTTGGGCGAGGAGCGCGCCGCACGGCGCATCGCCCGGACCCTTGCGGTGGCCCGCGCGTCAAGCCCGATCCTGCGCACCCGCGTGCTTGCCGAACTGGTCGAGCGCTGCCTGCCGCCCCAGCGCCCCGGCCAGCTGCACCCGGCGACCCGCACCTTCCAGGCGCTGCGGATCGCGGTCAATGACGAGCTGGGCGAGCTGGTGCGCGGTCTCGCAGCGGCCGAGCGCGTGCTGAAGCCGGGCGGGCTGCTCGCCGTGGTTACCTTTCATTCGTTGGAGGACCGGATCGTGAAGCGCTTTATTGCCATGGCCGCGGGCGAGGCCGGCGCCGGCTCGCGCCATGCCCCGGCCGCCAGGCCGGTGCAGCCCCGCTTTGCCAAGGTCACCCGAAAGGCGATTGCGGCCGATGATGCCGAGGTCGCGGCCAATCCCCGCGCCCGCTCCGCACGGCTTCGGGTCGCCCGCCGCCTGGACGCGCCGCCACTGCCGCTCGACCCGGCAGCACTGGGTTTGCCGCAGCTGCCCGACGGGTCGGGCCAGGCCAAAAGCCGCGGGCGGCAGCGCTGATGCGTCTGGCGCTGTATCTTCTGGGCGCGCTGATCGCCACCGGCTTTGGCTTTTGGGCCTATAATGTCAATTACGACACGCAGGAGGCCCGCAAGCGGGTCCAGACCCTGCAGGCCGACATTGCGCGCGAGCGTGCGCGCACCGCGATGCTGCAAGCCGAATGGGCCTGGCTCAACCGGCCGGACCGCCTGGCCGCGCTGGTCGCCGAGCATAACGCGACGCTTTTGCTCATGCCGCTCGACCCGGGGCATTTTGCCGATATCCGCGAGATCGCCGCGCCAGCGCCGGCGCGCGAGCCTGGCTGGGACGGGCTGACCGTTGCCGACATCGCGGTCACGATCGTGGCCGAGGACAGCCCGGTCCTTCGCCCGACACCACGCCCGGTGCGACGGCGGGATCTGCCCCCCCAGACCACGGAGCTTGCGCAATGATCCGCCGCCCGCTGCGCCCGCTCGCCGGGGTTATCCGGGCCCGCAGCCGCGGCGAAAACCCCGATCTGGTCGAGGCGCATCGCCGTGCGGAGCGCTTGCAGGCGGCCCGGGCGCAGGAGCGGCGCCGGGCGGAATGGCGCCTCACGCTGCTGGCCTTTTTGCTTTTGGCCGCCTTTGGGGCCGCAACGCTGCGCATGGCCGTCATCGC
>JBCBKN010000383.1:0-4308 GCA_038521775.1 Pseudomonadota bacterium
CCCTTGGGCCGGCTGGCCCGGGCCGAGCTTGAGATTCCCATCGAGGCGGTCGCGGTGGCCGATGCCGCGGTGACCATCCGGCTGACCACCCCCGACGGCACCGGGCGACCGCTCGGTGCTGCGGGTCGATCTCGCGCATGCCAAGGGACCCTCCGGCGAGATGGATTTGGCCATCAGTGCCGATCCGGCGCTGTCGCTGCCCCCCGGCCTTTCGGGCACCGTGCCCTTGGGCCGGCTGGCCCGGGCCGAGCTTGAGATTCCCATCGAGGCGGTCGCGGTGGCCGATGCCGCGGTGACCATCCGGCTGACCACCCCCGACGGCACCGAGCTCGCCAAACGCCATGTGCTGGGTGTGCGGGCCTATGATCCGGAGATCGCGCGCAGCTCGCGCATCCCGCTGGCCGCCGTCGACGGGCGGCTGGTTCTGGATGAAGAGGCCTTTGACGGCATCATCCCCGGCACCGGGCGCGCGACGCTCGCCCTGGGACCCTTTGCGCGGTTCGACGCGCCGGGGCTTCTGGCCGCGCTCGACCGCTACCCCTATGGCTGCACCGAACAGATCACCTCGCGCGCCCTGCCGCTGCTTTATGTGGGCGCGGTGGCCCGTGCGATGGGGCTGGTCGACCCGTCCGGCCGCAAGGGCACGCAGACCGACACGCTTGAGCGGCGCATTGCCCAGGCGGTCGAGGCGGTGCTGGCCAACCAGGCCGCCGCCGGGAGTTTTGGCCTGTGGCGGCCGGGCAGCGGGGATCTCTGGCTCGATGCCTATGTGACCGATTTTCTGTCGCGGGCGCGGGGGCTCGGCCATACCGTGCCCGACACCGCGTTTCGTCTGGCGGTGCAGAACCTGCGCAACCGGATCAACTATGCCTCGGATTTTGAGCGGGGCGGGGAAGGCATCGCCTATGCGCTGATGGTGCTGGCGCGCGAGAATGCGGCCTCGATTGGCGATCTGCGCTATTATGCCGATCAGAAGGCCGAGGATTTCGCCACCCCGCTTGCCCAGGCCCAGCTTGGCCTGGCCCTGGCCTATTATGGCGATCAGCCGCGGGCCGATGCGATGTTCCGCCTGGCCGGTGCGGGGTTCGAGGACGAGGATGACTTCGCCTGGCGGGTCGATTACGGCAGCCGGTCGCGCGATGCCGCCGCCATCCTGACCCTGGCGGTCGAGGCGCGCAGCGAGGTGCTGGACCGGCGCCGCCTGACCCGCATCGCGCTGCCGCGCGCGGGCCGGCTGCGCAGCCGATCCACACAGGAAAACGCCTGGACGCTGATGGCCGCCCATGCCCTGATCGACCGCAGCGACGGTCTGGGGCTCATGGTGGATGGCCGCCCGATGGAGGGGCCGCTGGTGCGGCTTTTTGAGCCGGGCGACGGCCAGGTGGTGATCGAAAACACCGGGCCCGAGCAGGTCGACGCGACGCTCACCGTCTTTGGCGTGCCCGATCAGCCCGAGCCTGCGGGCGGCGATGGCTATAAGATCGAGCGGGCCTATTACACGCTCGACGGCACGCCGGCCGATCTGGCCGCGGTGCCGCGCTCCACCCGGCTGGTTGCGGTTCTGACCGTCACGCCCGAGCGCGACAGCGAGGCCCGGCTGATGGTCAATGACCCGCTGCCCGCGGGGTTTGAGATCGACAATCCCAACATCCTGCGCGCGGGCGACGTCTCGGCGCTCGACTGGCTCGACCTGCCCGAGGTCGCCCAGCATACCGAGTTTCGGGCCGAGCGGTTTCTGGCCGCCGTCGATTGGCGCGGCACCAGCCCCTTCCGCCTCGCCTATATCGTGCGCGCGGTCTCGCCGGGCAGCTTTCACCACCCCGCCGCCAGCGTCGAGGATATGTACCGCCCGATCTTTCGCGCCCGCACCGATGCCGGGCGGCTGGTGGTGCAGGAGTAACCTGGCCGATGTGCCGGGCAACCGCCCGGGGCGGCCTCCGGCGCGGGGCAGGCCCCTCCATGGCACGGCGGCGCGGGTCCTGAGATGCCGCGATGGCTCGCTGCACTGTCGCTTGCCGCCTTCCTGATCGCCATGCTGGCGGCCGGCGACCGCTGGATCGCGCGCACCGCGCTGCCGCCGCTCGCCCCCGCCGCCTCGCCGGTGATGCTCGACCGCGACGGCCGGCTGATGCGGGCCTGGGCGGTCGAAGACGGGATCTGGCAGCTGCCGGTCACCGCATCCGATGTCGATCCCGACTACATCGCGCGGCTTGTCGCCTATGAGGACAAACGCTTCTGGCGCCATGCCGGGGTCGATCCGCTGGCCCTTCTGCGCGCCGCCTGGCAGGCGCTGCGGCATGGCCGGGTGGTCTCGGGCGGCTCGACCCTGACCATGCAGGTCGCCCGGCTTTTGGAGGCTTCGGGCACCGGCCGGCTTGCGGGCAAGCTCCGGCAGATCCGCGTGGCGCTCGCGCTGGAGCGGCGGCTGGACAAGCGCGCGATCCTGACGCTGTACCTGCAGCTTGCCCCGATGGGCGGCAATCTGGAGGGGGTGCGGGCGGCCAGTCTGGCCTATCTGGGCAAGGAGCCGCGGCGCCTGACCCCGGCCGAAGCGGCGCTTTTGATCGCCATTCCGCAATCGCCCGAGGCCCGCCGCCCCGACCGCCCCACTTCCGAACGCCCTGCCTCCATCGCCGAAGCGGCACGAAACCGGGTGCTGGCCCGGCTGGCCGCCGCCGGCGCGCTCGATCCGGAAGACGCCGCCGCCGCCCGGCGCGAGGCTGTGCCCAAAACCCGACGCGCCTTCCCGCGCCACGCGCCGCATCTGGCCGACCGGCTGCGCGCGCAGCACCCCCTGCCGGTGATCCGCACCACGCTCGATCGTGATCTGCAGGCCACGCTCCAGCGGCTTGCGCATGCCCATGCGCGGGCCCTGTCGCCCGAGGTTACGGCCGCGATCCTGGTGGCCGATCACCAAACCGGTGCGATCCTGGCCGAGATCGGCTCGGCCGAGTTCCTCTCCACCCGCCGGCGCGGCTTTCTCGATATGACCCGCGCGCAGCGCTCGCCCGGTTCGCTGCTCAAGCCCTTCATCTATGCGCTGGCCTTCGAGCAGGGGATTGCCCATCCGCAGACGCTGGTCGAGGACCGTCCCACCCGGTTCGGCGCCTGGGAGCCGGTGAATTTCGACCGCCGCTTTCGCGGCACCGTCAGCCTTGCCGAGGCGCTGCAGCTCTCGCTCAACATCCCCGCCGTGGCCCTGCTCGAACAGATCGGACCGGCGCGGCTGATGGCGCTGATGCGGCGTGCGCGCACCCGCCCGGCGCTGCCGCCCGGCGGCCAACCGGGGCTTGCCATCGGGCTGGGCGGGCTGGGGCTGAGCCTGCAGGAGGCCGCGACGCTTTACGCAGCGCTGGCCGGGGGCGGGGTGCTGGCCCCGCTTCACGCCACCCCTGCCGAGCTGGCCCCGCGCCGGGTGATCGACCCGCTGGCGGCCTGGTACACCGCCGACATCCTGGCCGGGCTCGCCCCGCCGCGGGCCGCCGCGTTCGATCGTCTGGCCTATAAGACCGGCACCTCCTATGGCCATCGCGACGCCTGGGCCATCGGGTTCGACGGGCAGCATGTGATTGCGGTCTGGCTGGGGCGGGCCGACGGCACCGCGCTGCCCGGCATCCTGGGCGCCGAGGTGGCCGCGCCCTTGCTCTTTGAGGCCTTCTCGCGGCTCAAACCGCGCCCCGCCCCGCTGGCCCCGCCCCCCGATGCTGCGCTGATCCTGCCCAATGCCGCGCTGCCGCCGCCCCTGCGCCGGTTGCGCCCGCGGGGGCTGCCGCCCGAGGATCCGGGGCTGACGATCGCCTTTCCGCCCGATGGCGCCCGGCTCGATCTGGGTCTGACCCGGGGCCGGGCTGACCCGATGCTGACCGTCAAGCTGCGCGAGGGCCGCCCGCCCTTCACCTGGCTTTTGGACGGGGCGCCGCTTGCCGTCCCGCCCTATGAGCGTGAGGCGGTGCTGACGCCGGACGGGCCCGGCTATGCCGCCATTTCGGTGATCGACGCCTTGGGCGAAACCGCCCGGATCCGGGTGTTTTTGGAGTAGCGCGGACGCAGTCGCGCCCAACCCAATACTCTGCGCCCTGTGGAAAGGCAGCGACCGGAGGGCAGCCGGCGCTCAACCGCCGCGCGCCTCCAGCCGGCGCAGCAGGGCGATCAGCCCCAACAGCGCCACGGCCACCGCGCTGAGCGCGGCCAGCGACAGCGCAAACCCGCCGCTCCATTCGGCCAAGAGGCCAAAGGTGAAGGGCCCCAGCACCCCGCCGATCTCGGCGGTGGTAAAGAACATGCCCCCGGCCAGGCCCAGCCGCTCGG
>JBCBKN010000384.1:0-4295 GCA_038521775.1 Pseudomonadota bacterium
ACGAAGATGAACTCGGTCCAGGAGAAGATGAAGCACAGGACCGCGGTTGCCGCGATGCCGCCCTTGGCCATGGGCAGCACGATGCGGCGAAAGACCCGCACCCGCGAGGCGCCGTCGATCATCGCGCTTTCGTCGATCTCGCGCGGGATGTCGTCGAAAAAGCTCTTCATCAACAGCACGCCCAAAGGCAGGTTGATGAGCGTGTGCATCAGGATCACCCCGGTATAGGTGTCCATCAGCGTGATGCCGTTTTCGCCCGCGGCTTTGTAGATAAAAAACATCGGGATCGCGACCGCAACGGGGGGCATCATGCGCGTCGACAGAACCCAGCCGACAAAGGCATGGCGGCCCCGAAAATCCATCCGGCTGAGCGCATAGGCCGCAATGGTCGAAATGGCGATGGCAAGCCCGGTCGAGCAGACCGCGACCACGATCGAATCCCACAGCCGCGGCGCCATGTAGAAATTGCCGCCGCCGGGCAGCACCTCCTGCTGGCGCAGAAAACCCAGCGAGATGCCGAACACCTCCTCGAAATTGCGCAGGGTGGGGCTGAAGCTCCACACATTCGGGGGCAGGTTGAAGATCTCCTTGGCCTGCTTGAAGGCCGTGGTGATCCAATAGTAAAGCGGAAAGGCAAAAAGCGCCACGACCGCCCAGGCCAGGATCATGCGCAGACGGCGCCGCGATTTGCTCTCCACAATCACCAGCGCACCTTCGAAACCCAGATGAAGAGATTGGCAATCACCAGGATCAGCACCAGGCTGACCAGGCTGATGGTGGCGCCATAGCCCCATTTGATGAAGCTGAAGGTCTGCTGCCAGGCATAAAGGCTGAGCGTGTAGGTCGCCGTGCCCGGCCCGCCCGAGGTCATCACGAAGACATAGTCGAACATCCGGAAAAGATCGATGCCGCGCAGCAGGACCGCAACCGCGATGACCTTTGACATCTGGGGCAGGGTGATGCGGCGAAACACTTGCCAGGGCGAGGCCCCGTCGAGCATCGCCGCCTCATAGGGTTCGGGCGGCAGACCGCGCAGCCCGGCCATGAAGATCAGCACCATAAAGGGCGTCCACTGCCAGATATCGGCCAGCATCACCCCGGCCAGCGCTGTGGCCGGCGTGGCCAGGATCGGCGCCTGGCCCGACAGGATGCCCAGCCCCTCCAGCACCCAGGTGAGCACGCCGAACTCAGGATCCTGGATCAAGAGGAACATCATCCCGGTGATCGCGGGCGGGATCACCAGCGTCAGGGTCAGCACCGCGCGCAGGAGGCCAAAGCCCGGCGCGTCGCTGTCCAGCAGCAGCGCGATCGCCATTCCCAGCACCACCTGTATGGCCAGGGCGATGGTGAAATAGGTGAAGGTGACCGAGACCGCGTCCCAAAACCGCTCATCGGCCAGCAGCAGCGACCAGTTCTCCCAGCCCACATAGACGAGCTGGCGCTTGAAGGGCGCGTATTCGTGAAAGCTCAGCCAGATGTTGTAGATCAGCGGATAGACGGTGAAGACGATCAGGATCGCGACCAGCGGCAGCAGCCACGGCGCCGGGCTGTCGGACAGGTACCATCCCTTCCTGCGCGCCGGCGCGGCTGCCAATTTGCGTCCTCCCCAAGGGCCGTTCTGCCCGATGCGGCCGTCCTTGTGGAGGTGCCGCTCGCCGAATGGTTGACGCAGTTGGGCCGGTTTTCAAGTGTTTTTGGCATCCGCCCCGCGATGCACGGCCAAGAGCCGCTCGGCGATCTCGACAAACCCGGCCCCGCCGCGGGACGGTGCGATCCAGCCAGGCAGCGCCTCGATCCGGCCGTCGAAATCGCGGATATTGGCCACGCCGCAGCCATGGGGGAAATGGGCAAACATCGGCGCGTCATTGGGGCTGTCGCCGCAATAAACCACCGCGTCGCGGTCGGTGTCGATGTCCAGACCCAGGATTTCGGCGGCAAACCGGCGGGTCATGGTCAGCTTGTCATGGCTCCCGAACCAGCCATTGACATGGATCGAGGAGATTTTGGCAACCGCGCCCTCCTCCTCGAAAATCTCCTTGATGCGCGCGATCTGGGGCTCGGTCAGCGCCGGCACGTCCTCGCAAAAATCGATGGCCAGATCGACCAGCCGGGCGAATTGGTCGGAGGCCACGGCGGCGCCGGGCAGCTCGGCCAGCACGCGGTCGCGAATGCGCGCGAGCCCGGTTTGCGCCGCGGCGCGCGCGGCCTCATCGACGGCATAGGCCCGGATCATCCGGCGCTGGCCCGCGTTATAAGCAAAATAGAGCGCGCCGTTCTCGCCCACCACACCGTCAACCGGCCAGAACCGGGCAACCATATCGCACCATCCCGCGGGCCGGCCGGTCACCGCGGCGACCGCCAGCCCGGCTGCCTTAAGCCGCTCCAGCGCCAGATAGGCATCGCCCGGCAGCCGGCCGTCGGTGGTCAGCGTGTCGTCAATGTCGGTGAGCACCAGGCGGATGCCGCGCGCGACCGCCTCGGGCATCTCGGCCAGGGGCCGCATCACCGCTCTCCGGCGACGAAATCGTCCAGAATACCGGCATCGCAGGCAATGTCGGCAAAGGAAAACCGGTTGCGCATCTCATGCCCGTGGCGCACCGCCTCGCGGTAAAAGCCAAGATCGATGCCCAGCTCGGCGGCACTGGTCGGCGCCTGTGCTGCGGCAAGCTTTTCGGCAATCACCCCCGGCGCCACGGCAAAGGCGCGGCATTCCGCGCGCAGGCTTGGCCAGATCTCGGCCAGCACCTCGTTCATCGCCGCTGCGCCCGAGGCATCATTGGCCTTTTTGCGGTATTCAGCGGCACATTGAACGGCAATGGTCGGGCCCATGCGCCGGGCCATATCGGCCTCGTCGATCTGGGTGGGGCGCAGCACCGGTGGCGTGTCGCTCTCCAGGATCTGATGCTGCAGCCGCGCCATGGTCAGCGTTGCCACCGCCACCTGCTGGCCATGCAGCGTGCCGGGATGGCGGTCGCGCGCAAAACAGTCGATGTAATGCGAGATCTGATGCTCGCCCATCGAGCCGTGGTTCGACACGCCGGTGAAGGAAACGCCCAGCCCCGACAGAACCAGCGCGCGCTGCAGATAGCCGGTGGCCACGGTCTCGCCCTGGCCGATGGCCCCGGCGCGGGCCATGATCTCGGCCTCGTCCTGTGCGGCCATCGCATAGGGCACATTGGTGTAGAAGCTGCCCAAAAGCCGGTGCGACAGCCACCAGTCGATCTGGCAGACCGATCGGCAGATGCAGTCGCCAAACCCCGCGGCCGCCAGTTGCCGCGGCGCAGCCGCGCTCACGCCCAGATCGATGAAGACGCCGGCCGCCTCATGCGCGGGCAGCGACACTTTCAGCCCGCTTTCCAGCGTCATCGAGGCGGTTTTGGAGGTGTAGCCATCCATCGACGCCGCGGTGGCAAAGACGCAATAGCGGCGCCGATCCTGTGCGGTGACATATTTGCACAGATCGTTGACCGTGCCGGAGCCGACCGCGATCACATGCTCATACCCGCGCAGCTTGTCGGCCAGCACCGCGGCGGTCGCCAGATCGGCATGGGGTGCGTTCAGCACCACCGAGGCGGCATCGCCCAGATTTGCCCGAACCCGTGCGCCCATCGCGTCCCAGGTCGCAGCATCGGCCACCACGACGCGGTTGCCGGTCATGCCCAGCCGCGCGGTCAGCTCGTCCTCGGCCCCGTCAAGCGTGTCGGCAATCTCGATCAGATCGAAGGGCGCGGGGCGCACGCGGGCGCCGCTTTCCGGCTCGACCCAGTCGCCGCGGCGGATCTCCTCGATCAGCCCGGTCCAGCCGCCCTCTGGCGCATCGTTCCGCCCGTTCGGCTGATCCACACCAAACTCCCGAATTGTCCGTGTCACGCGAGGCCCGATTACTGGGCGCAGGCTCTGTCTGTCAATTGTACACCTTGACACCCCCAGCATCGCGCCGCGACTTCTAGGTACGGGAGGCATCGCAATGACCGCTGATCTTGTCATCGGGCTTGACAGTTCCACGCAATCCACTAAGGCGATTGCCTGGAACCGGTCCGGCACCGCCATGGCCGAGGGCCGCGCACGGCTCGATTTGTCCTACCCAAAGCCAGGCTGGGTGGAGCAGGATCCCGCAGATTGGTGGTCGGCGGCCAAACGGGCGCTGAGCGGGATCAGCGGGGCGGTTAATCCGGACCGGGTTGCGGCGCTTGCCATTTCCAACCAGCGCGAGACTGTGGCCTTTCTCGATGCCGACCTGACCGCACGGCGCCCGGCGATCCTGTGGCTTGATGAGCGGGCGGCGGGCGAGATTG
>JBCBKN010000385.1:0-4278 GCA_038521775.1 Pseudomonadota bacterium
ATACACCGTCCTTGCTTGTTACGCTGACGGCATGCCTATCGCCGGCATTGACGGCGGCCAAATTACGAGCGCTGTAATGCGCAGGCTTACACATCTTGTTACTCGACCCCGCGGGCGCGATCGGCCCAGACTGGGCGCAGATCTTTAAGAGGTTGTCTTGCAATGCAGCATGGTCGCCGCAAATCGCGCGGAACACTCATCGCGGTACGACAGGCCGCGCGGGCCTGGCGCGCAGCGTGCGGGGCAGCCACACGCCTTGCCATGCTGGCGCTGCTTTGCGGACTGGCAGGCGGTGCCGCGGCGCGCGACCATGCGCTGCTGATCGGCGCGGCGGATTATGACGACCCCGAATTGCGGCTTGCCGGCCCCACCAATGATGTCGTGTTGTTGTGGCGGGTTCTGGTCGGACGCGGCGTGGCGCCCGACGCGATCCGGGTGCTGGCGCATGGTCCGGCCCTTGCGGAGGCGGGGATTGCGCCGGTGGGACGGGCGCGCCGCGCCCCCATCCTGGCCGAGTTCGCACGCCTGGCCGAGCGGGTGGCCCCCGGCGACAGCGTGTTCATCCACCTGTCGGGCCATGGCTCGCAACAGCCCGACGGCCCGGATGGTGACGAGCCCGACGGGCGGGATGAGATCTTCCTGCCCGAGGATGTCGGGCGCTGGCACCCGGACGCGCCGGCCGGCGCCCGGGTCGAAAACGCCATCATCGATGACGAGATCGGTGCGGCCCTGTCCCTGATCCGGGCACGCGGGGCGTTCGTGTGGTTTGTGATGGACAGCTGCCATGCCGGCACCAGCACCCGCGCCGCCGACCGTCTTGGCATCGTGGCCCGGCATGTGCCGCCGCAGAACCTCGGCATCGACTGGGCATCCGCTAAGACCGATGCGACGGCAGACCCCGCGGGGCGCAATCCCGGCACACCCGATGCGGTGTTCGAGCCGATGACCCAAACGACGCTTCTGGCCGAGGATGGGCTGGCCGGGCTTGTCGCCTTTTACGCGGCCTCGGCCGATGAACAGGCGCTGGAGGCCCCGATGGCACCGGCGACCGGTGGCGCCGAGGAGCCTCCGCAGGTGCATGGCCTGCTCACCTATGCCATGGCCGAGGCCATGAGCGCGCTGCCCGATGCCACCCATCGCGACATCGCGCTGCGGATCATGGGCCGGTATGACAGCTTTCGCGGCATCACACCGACGCCTGTCTTTGAAGGCCCGCTCGACCGCCCCGCGCCGGGCGCAGGGCCCGGGCCGGGCCAGGAGCGCATGTATCCCGCACGGCGCAAACCCGGCCGGCCCGCCGTGACGGTGCTTGCCGGGGCCTTTCACGGCGTCACGCCCGACAGCCGGTTCGTTCTGACCGATGCAAAAGGTGCGCCTCTGCCAGCGCGCATCGAGATTGCAGCGATCGGCCCCGATCAAACCCGGCTGTCGGTGACGGCCGAGCCGGGCGGGCGCGTGCCGCTGCAGATGTTTGCGCGGTTCGAGGGGCCGCCCCGACCCGCGACCCTGCAAATGGGCCTGCTGCGCGAGCCCGGCACCGACCCGTCGCGCGAGACGCTGCTGCGGGGCGTGCTGGCGCGTCTGGACTTGCCGGTGCAGCCCGACAGTGCCATGCCCGATCTGCGCCTCCGGCTTGCCGGCGCACGGCTCTACCTGGTGCCGGGGTTTGAAACCAACCTGCCGTCAGAGGCGCTGCCCCATTTCCAGCCGCTCTCAGTGCCGCTCGACCAGCCGGCCGCGCAGATCGAGGCCGATCTGGCTGAGGCCATCGACCGGTTTGCGCGGGCCCACAGCATTGCGGATCTGGCCGCCAGGCTGGGCACGCCCGCCCGCCCCGACGGGTTGCGGCTGCGCGCGCATGTTCTTGCCCAGACCCGTGACCCCGAGACCGATCGCTGCCCGCCCAAACCTGCCGAGGGGGTGGTGCCGCCCGCCGCCCGCCCGGTCGATGCGGTGGCCCAGCCCGTGCTGGGCGATTGCGACCGGATCCTGCTGGAGCTGTCGAACCCCGGCACGCACCCCATCGATGTGAGCGGCTTTTACCTCACCGCCAAGGGCGATGCAGTGCCGATCCGGCTGGTGCAGGGCGGCCGGCGGCTGGCCCCGGGCGAGCGGCTTGCGCTGCCGGCGCTCACCGTCTCCACCCACCGCTACCGCGACGGGCGGCGCCCGCAGCCCCTGCCGCTGGGCCGCCAGCGCATTGTCTTTCTCGCGGTCGAGCGGGGCCCCGGTGCGGATCTCTCCATGACCCTGGGTCTTGACCGCCTGGCCGACCCCAAGGCCGACCCGACCCTGCCAGTGCCGGATCTGTTCTCGGGCGATGCGGAGGAGGACGCCTCGCCTGCCAGCGCCGCAATCTTCCGTTGGATTGCGCAGTAACGTCGAGCTGAAGAGAATGCGGGCCGGAAGCCTGTCTGGCCAGGGCAGGTGCTGGAATTCCGGGCCCGGGGTTCCGGCCCGCGCCGGGCACGCGGCCTGTGTCCTGCGCGGACCCGCGCCCGCGCGTTTTTCTCCCACCCCTCTACATCGCGCAAAATTGAACTAAGGTCTGGCCAAGTCCGGTCTCGAATCGGCACAACACGGGAGGAACAGCATGAAACCCAACGCCAAGACCAAGGGCCGCGCCACGGCGCTCGCCACAGCACTTGCAACAGCCCTCACCACGGCACTGCTCGCCGGGCAGAGCGCGCAGGCCGCCGAGCTGCGCCTTTCGCATCAATGGTCGACATCGGATGTGCGCCATCAGGTGGCCCAGATCGTGGCCGACGATGTCGCGGCAGCCGGGGTCGATCTGGAGATCAAGATCTTCCCGTCGCGCTCGCTTTTCAAACCGCGCGAGCAGTACAAGCCCCTCAGCCGCGGCCAGCTTGACATGACCGTGTTCCCGCTCAGCTATGCCGGCGGCCAGCAGCCTGCCTTCAACCTCACCCTGATGCCGGGGCTGGTGAAAAACCACGACCATGCCGCACGGCTCAACGAAAGCGCCTTCATGGCCAAGATCGAGGAGATCATGGCCGAGGATGACGTGATGGTGCTGGTGCATGGCTATCTTGCGGGCGGTTTTGCGGGCAAGGACAAATGCATCACCTCGCCCGAGGACATGCCGGGCCTGCAGACCCGCGCGGCGGGCAAGGCCTTTGAGCAGATGCTGGCCGGGGCCGGGGCCTCGATCGCCTCGATGGCCTCCTCGGAGATCTACAATGCCATGCAGACCGGGGTGCTGGATGCGGCCAACACCTCCTCGTCCTCCTTTGTAAGCTACCGGATCTATGAGCAGGTTGCCTGCTACACCCCGGCTGGCGAATTCGCGCTGTGGTTCATGTATCAGCCGCTCCTGATGAACAAATCGACCTTTGAGGGGCTCACCGAAGACCAGCAGGCCGCGCTGCTGGCCGCGGCGGCAAAGGCCGAGGCCTTTTATCTGGAAGAGGCCAAGAAGCAGGACGCCGCCTCGGCCGCGGTCTTCACCGAAAACGGGGTTGAGATCGCCAAGATGACCCAGGCGGAGTTCGATGCGTGGCGCGCGCTGGCGCAGGAGACCTCCTACAAAGCCTTTGTCGAGCAGACCCCGGGCGGTCAGGAGCTTCTCGATCTCGCGCTCTCTGTCGAGTAGCACGGGCCGCAGCGACCGGGGCGGCCCAGCGCCGCCCCACCCCTTTTCCAGGCAACAGTGGAGATGCCAATGGCTGGCAAAAGCTCGGCCGCGATCGCGCATGTCGGCAAGAACCCGTTCCTGCGCGCGGTGGCGGCAATCTCGACCGTTGCAGGCTGGTGTTCGGCCGCGATGATCGTGGCGGCCGTGGCGATCACCTGCCAGATGATCTGGGTCCGCTTCGTGCTCAATGGCTCGACGGTCTGGCAGACCGAGGCGGTGGTCTATCTGGTCATCGCCGCGACGCTGGTGGGGCTTCCCTATGTGCAGCGGCTGCGCGGCCATGTGAATGTCGATCTGGTGCCGCTGGCCCTGCCTCGACGCGCGCGACTGGGGCTTGCCCTCGTCACGTTGAGCACATCGATCCTGATCGTGGCGATTATGCTCTTTTACGGTTTTGAGTACTGGCATGTCGCCTGGTCGCGCGGCTGGCGGTCCGATACCGTCTGGGGCGTGCAGCTCTGGATCCCCTATCTGGCGATCCCGGTCGGCTTTGGCCTCTTGCTCTTGCAGCTCATCGCCGATCTTGTCGCGGTGGTGACCGGCGTTGACCGTCCCTTCGGCCTGGAGGAGGGCTGATGGATCCGCTCCTTCTGGGCGCCCTTGTCGCCATCCTCACGGTGCTG
>JBCBKN010000386.1:0-4260 GCA_038521775.1 Pseudomonadota bacterium
ACTCAGATGCACATAGCGCCGCCCCATCGGGCGCAGCCCCTCGCGCAGGATCGCATCGCGCGTCGTGGTCGCCATGCCGTGGAAGAGCGTGTCGGGCGGCGCAACCGGCGCCAGCCCCAGATCAACCTCGATGGAATGGCCCTGCACCGCGCGGATCAGCCGCCCATCGGACGAGATTGCAAAACGCTTCTTGTCATTGGTCTCGACCAACGCATCGATCTGTGCGCGGGTCAGCGGCATCTCGGCATTGGCGATCAGCGCATCGATCTCCGCCCAGCCTTCCGCATCGAGCGTGAGGCCAATGCTCTGGGGCTTGTGCCGCAGCACCAGGCTGAGGAATTTGCTGATCTGGGTGAGGCGTTTTTCCATGGCCCAGGTCTCGCGTTCGGGTGACGCCGACGCAATCCCGGCCTAGGCTTGGCGCATGACACCCGATCTCTTCGACGATGAGCCGGACGCGGCCAGCGGCCCGTCCGAAGCGCCGCGCCCGCTGGCCGACCGGCTGCGCCCGGCACGGCTTGGCGATGTGATCGGGCAGGACCATCTGCTGGGCCCGGAGGGCAGCCTGACCGCGATGCTCGCCGCCGGGCTCCCTTCGCTCATCTTCTGGGGGCCGCCCGGGGTGGGCAAGACCACCATCGCGCGGCTGCTTGCCGGCGAGACCCAGAAGAGCTTTGTGCAGATCTCGGCGATTTTCACCGGCGTGCCGGAGCTGCGCCGCATTTTCGAGGCCGCCCGGCTGCGCCATGGCCAGGGGCGCGGCACGCTCCTGTTCGTCGATGAGATCCACCGTTTCAACAAGGCCCAGCAGGACGGGTTCCTGCCGCATATGGAGGATGGCACGATCACCCTGGTCGGGGCGACGACCGAAAACCCCTCCTTTGAGCTCAACGCCGCGTTGTTGTCGCGCGCCCAGGTGCTTGTGCTGCACCGGCTCGACGATGTGGCCTTGGCGGCGCTGCTGGCCCGGGCCGAGGCGGAGACCGCGCCGCTGCCGCTCACCCCGGCCGCCCGCGTCGCGCTGATTGCGATGGCCGATGGCGATGGGCGGGCGCTGCTCAATCTGGTCGAGCAGCTTGCCGGCATCGACGCCCCGCTCGACCCTGCCGCGCTGCAGGCCCGGCTGGCGCGCCGCGCCGCGCAGTACGACAAATCGGGCGATGCGCATTACAACCTGATCTCGGCCCTGCACAAATCGGTGCGCGGCTCAGACCCGGATGCTGCACTCTACTGGCTTACGCGTATGCTGGAAGGGGGCGAGGATCCGCGCTATCTGGCGCGCCGCATCACCCGCATGTCGATCGAGGATATCGGCCTTGCCGACCCCACCGCGCAGCGGCTCTGCCTCGATGCCTGGGCGAGCTATGAGCGGCTGGGCTCGCCTGAGGGCGAGCTCGCGATCGCACAGGCAGTGATCTATCTCGCGCTGGCGCCCAAGTCGAACGCCGCCTACACCGCCTATAAGGCCGCGCGGGCCGCGGCGCGGGACACCGGCTCGCACCCGCCGCCCAAGCATATCCTCAACGCGCCCACCAAGCTTATGAAGCAGCAGGGCTATGCGGCGGGCTATGCCTATGACCATGATGCCGAGGATGGGTTTTCGGGCCAGGATTACTTTCCCGAAGGCATGGCGCGCGCCTGCTTCTATGACCCGCCCGATCGGGGGCATGAGCGCGAGATGCGCAAGCGCCTGGACTATTTCACCCGCCTCCGCGCGGCACGGCAGGACAGCTAGGCGCCAATCCGGCCAGGCGCGGGGGTGGGCGGGTGGGCCGCGCCGGGCCGGATTGGCCAGCGCCGCCCGTTAAACCCCCTCAGAGGCCCCATTTCTCCGCAGTCGCGGCAAAAAAGCCGTTCAGCGTCTTCACCTTGACCCAGTTGTTCACATAATTGATCCAGACCTGATCGCCCTGCGGCAGGATCATCGCAATCGCCGCCGGGGCGCGCGGGGTGGCATTGGGCAGACGCACCACGCCATGCTTCTCGGCCAGGGTCGCACCTTCGATATTCGAGGTGATGAACACATCCGCCCTTCCCGCCAGAACCTCCTGATAGCCGCGCAGCGGCGCTTCCACCACCTTGATCTCGGCATTGGGGAACCATTTGCGGGCATTCGCCTCAAAGGTCGTGCCCAGCGTGGTGGCGACGATCACGCCTTCCTTGTTGGCACTCTCCCAACCGTCAAAGTCACCGGCCTTGTCGGCGGTGGTGAAGGGGTAGATCTCGACCGAGATATAGCTCTCCGAAAAGCCCGCCACCTTCATGCGCGAGGGCGAGATCGAGGCCGAACCGGTCATGTGGTACTTGCCGGCAACGATGCCGTTGACCAGCGTCTTCCAATCGGCCGGCACAAACTCCAGCTCAACGCCCAGATCGGCCGCAAGCTCGGTCATCACATCGATGTCATAGCCCTTATAGCTGTTGGTTGCGGGGTCGCGCAGCGTCATCGGGTTCCAGTCGCCCGTCGTGCCGACCTTCAAGACCCCGCTGTCGAGAATTTCATTCAGCGCGGATTGCGCCTGTGCAGCCACCGCCGTGACCGCCATGGCCATGGCAAGGCCGAGTGTGCGGATGGATTTCATGCCCTGTCTCTCCCTTTTCCTGGGCCGGTCCTGGGCCTAAGCTCACCTGGCCCCGGCGCGGCGTCGCGTCGATCATACGGCATTTCATGCCGCCGCAAAGACCCGGAGACGCCGCATGCGCCGAGTTGTGATCCTTCTGCCCCTCTTGCTTGTGCTCTCGGGCTGCGGCGAGCGTTTCGGCTGGTATGTCGTCTCGCCCGCCACCGAACAGGGCCAGATCAACCTGCAATTCATGATCGGCGGGCTCTGGCTGACCATGGCGCTGACCCTCACCGCCTTTGCGCTGTCCATGACGCTGGGGCTTGCGGTGGCGATCCCCAGCCTGTCGGCCAAGCGCGGCTGGCGGGCGGTGAACCGGGTCTATGTCGAGGTGATCCGCTCGATCCCGCTGCTTGTGCTCTTGTTTTACGTCTATCTGGGGTTGCCCACGGTGTTCGGCCGCAGCGTCAGCCTGGATGTGTTCTGGGCCGGCGTGCTCGCGCTGGCGATCTCCGACAGCGCCTTTCAGGCCGAGATCTTCCGCTCGGGCATCCAGTCGATCGATCGCGGCCAGTGGGAGGCGGCGCGCTCCTCAGGGCTCACCTATGCCCAGACCATGCGGCTGGTGATCCTGCCCCAGGCGATCCGGCGCATCCTGCCGCCCTTGGGCAACCAGTTCGTCTATGTGCTGAAGATGTCCTCGCTGGTCTCGGTGATCGGCGCGCAGGAGCTCACCCGCCGCGCCAACGATCTCAACACCAATGAGTATCGCGCCTTTGAGATCTTCACCGTGCTGGTGCTGGAATACCTGGCCCTGGTGCTGATCGTCTCGGCCGGGGTGCGCTGGATGGAACGGCGCCTGGCCCAGAACGACCATCGCTGAGCGCCTCTCCCACCCTAGTCATAGCTCAGCGCCGTCGCCTTGCCGCGGAAGACCAGATAGGCCCCGATGGAATAGGCGATGATCACCGGCAGCACGATGCAGGTGCCCACAAAGATGATGAAGAGGCTTTCCGGTGCGCTCGCCGCCTCATAAATCGTCAGCCGTTCGGGGATCACATAGGGGTAAAAAGAATAGGCGAGCCCCATGAAGGCGAGGCCGAACAGCCCGCTGGCCGCGGCAAAGGGTGTCCAGGCGCCGCGATCCCGGCTGTCGGGCAGGCGCCCCAGCGCGCGCCAGATGACCCAGAGCACGCCGGCCGAGAGAAGCGGCAGCGGTGCGACATAGAACATGGTGGGAAACTCGAACCAGCGCGCAAAGATCCGCGGGCTGACGAAGGGCGAGGCCAGCGAGACGGCGATCAGCCCGCCGATGACCCCGATCAGCCCCGCCGTCGCCCAGGCCACCGCGCGGGCCTGCAGGCGGCCCTCGGTCTTGCCGATCAGCCAGCAGGCCCCGATAAAGGCATAGCCCGCGGTCAGGCACAGCCCGGTCAGGAGCGAGAAGGCAAGCGTGAAGGGCGTGACCTCCAGACCCATGATGTAAAGCCCCAGCATGGTGCCCTGAGAGAGGGCGGTCATCAGCGACCCGGCAAAGAAGGCCCGGTTCCAGGCCGGTTTCTGGGCTGCCGGGGCCTTGGCGCGGAACTCGAACGCCACGCCGCGCAGGATCAGCCCGATCAGCATCACCGCCACGGGCAGATAAAGCGTCGACAGGATCTCGCCATGCGCCGCCGGAAAGGCCACCAGCAAAAGCCCG
>JBCBKN010000387.1:0-4176 GCA_038521775.1 Pseudomonadota bacterium
CGCGGGCATTGTGGCGATCATCACCGGCATTGGATCGCTGTCTTATGGCGAGCAGGCGGGCGAGCGGATGCGGCTGGGCCTGATGCTCAACGACCCCGAAGAAGAGCATGACTGCTTCGCCGACAACACCCATAACAGCCACTACTATGATGGCTTGGGCATCCAGAACGTCTATCTGGGCGCCTATATGCGCATCGATGGCACGCTTGTCTCGGGCCCCTCGCTGTCGGATTTGGTGGCCGCCGCCGACCCGGCGCTTGACGCTGAAATGCGCGGCAAGCTTTCCGCCACCATGATGGCGCTGGGCCGGATCAAAACCGCAGCCGAAGCGGGCTTTACCTATGACATGATGCTGGAGCGCGGCAATGCGGCGGGCGAAAAGCTGATTATGGATGCGGTGAATGCGCTGGTCGACCAGACCAAATCGATCGAGCGGGTGGTCACGGCCCTGTCGCTTGAGGCGATCGCCTTTGAGGGTTCGGACAGCCTCGACAATCCCAGCGCCGTGTTCCAGTGATGCGGCCGGGAGGGGGGGGCCCTCCCGCACAACCGGCGGAAGTAAGTTCGGGATGACACGCGCGCTTTTCACAGCGGCAATACTCACACTCCTTGCGGCCGCGGCCGGAGGGACGAACATCCTGCAGCTTGGCGACTGGCATCTCGATGTCATTCCCCGCACCGATGCCGAGCGCGAGCGGATCGCTTCCGTGCTGGCCGCACCCACCGATTTCACTGCACCCAGCCGGTTTGAGCATCTGCCGGCGGGTGCGGCCACGGTTCGGGTTCGTACCGACAGCAACGCGTTTTCCGAGCCCTCCGCCACGCTCGATTTCGAGGGCGAGCTGAACTTCAAGGTCGGCAATGGGCTGTTCAAGAAGCTCTGGGTGTCGGCCCCCGCCTCGACCCTGGCCTCCGACGGGCTAGGGCCGCTTTACAATGCAAGGTCCTGCCAGCGCTGCCACATCAAGGATGGGCGCGGCCACCCGCCTGCAAACGCCGCGGACAATGCGGTTTCGATGTTCCTGCGGGTGTCGATCCCGGGTGGGCCCGAGGATGGCATTGCCGAGATCGCCGAGTATATCGCCACGCGCGCCGAGCCGCGCTATGGCCGCCAGCTGCAGGATTTCTCGCTGCCCGGCCATGCGGCAGAGTATCGGCTGGACATCCGGTATGAGGAGATCGCCGTGCCGCTGGCCGGCGGTGAAACCGCGTATCTGCGCATGCCGACCTATCGCGCGGCCGATCTCGGCTATGGCCCGCTGCATCCCGAGGCCATGCTCTCGCCCCGCGTGGCGCCGCAGATGATCGGGCTGGGGCTGCTGGAGGCGATCCCTGCAGAAGACATCCTGGCGCTGGCCGATCCGGAGGATCTGGATGGCGACGGCATTTCAGGGCGGCCCAACATCGTCTGGTCGATCGAGTTTGACCGTCCGATGCTGGGCCGCTTTGGCCTGAAGGCCGGGCTGCCCACATTGCGCGAACAGGCGGCCTCGGCGTTTTTGGGCGATATCGGCATCTCGACGCCGCTTCTGCCCGCGCCCTATGGCGAATGCACCCCGGCCCAACCGCTTTGCCGCGCCGCCCTGCATGGCGATGAGGATGTGCGCGGCTTTGAGGTCGATGCCGAGGCGCTGGATCTGGTGACCTTTTACAGTGCCAATCTGGGCGTGCCGGCCCGGCGCGGCGCGGATGACCCGCAGGTGCTGCGCGGCAAGGAGATCTTTCATGCCACCCGCTGCTCGGCCTGCCATGTGCCTGCCCATGTGACGCACCGCATGGCCGACCGGCCCGAGCACAGCTTTCAGCTGATCTGGCCTTATACCGATCTTTTGCTCCACGATATGGGGCCGGGCCTGGCCGACAACCGGCCCGAAGCGCGCGCCACGGGCACGGAATGGCGCACCGCGCCGCTCTGGGGCATCGGGCTCACCGAGCAGGTCTCCGGCCATACCTTCTTCCTCCATGACGGGCGCGCGCGGTCGATCCTGGAGGCGATCCTCTGGCATGGCGGCGAGGCACAAACCCAGCGCGACGCGGTGGTGGCGATGTCGCCCGGGGAGCGTGCCGCCCTCATCGCATTTTTGGAGAGCCTATGATCCGCCCGCTTGCCGCGCTCGCCATCCCTTGTGTGGCCTGGGCCTGGGCCTGGGCCTGGGGCGATGTCGCCGCGGCCCAGACCGCCCCGATTGCCATCGTCGAGACCCATGTCCTGCCCGCATTTGCCACGCTCGACACCGCCGCTTCGGGGTTGGAGAGCGCGGCCTTGGCCGAATGCAATCCGACCGCACCCGCCCTGCGCGCGGCCTATGGCGCGGCCTTCGATGCCTGGGTTTCGGTGAGCCATATACGCCTTGGCCCGACCGAGCGGGCGGATCGCGGGTTTGCGCTTGCCTTCTGGCCCGACAACCGCGGCCGGACCCCCAAAAGCCTGACCGCGATGATCCGGGCCGAAGATCCCGTGGTCGAGGATGGGGCGGAGTTTCGGACCGTGTCGGTGGCCGTTCGGGGGTTTTATGCGCTGGAATTCCTGCTTTACGACCCCGCTTTTGCCGATCTCGGCGGGCCGGACTATCGCTGCCGCCTGATCCAGGCGATCGCGCGCGACATCGCGCAGAATGCCGCCGAAATCCTGGCCGAATGGCGCAGCATCGAGGCTGAGCTCTTTGCGACCGCGGGCGAAAACGACACCTATCGCAGCGTTGATGAGGCCAACCAGGCCCTCTTCAAGGCGCTCTCCACCGGGCTGGAATTCACCCGCGATCTGCGGCTGGGCCGGCCGCTGGGCACGTTTGAGCGCCCGCGCCCGAACCGGGCCGAGGCGCGCCGCTCCGGCCGGTCGCTGCGCCATGTCGAGCTGGCGCTGGCTGCGCTGCGCGATCTGGCGCTGATGCTCGCCGATGGCGATGACGCGCTGCGCGAAACGCTCACCCGCGGTTTTGACCGGGCGCTCGATCTGGCCGGCAAGCTCGACGATCCGGTCTTTGCCGGGGTCGCCGACCCGTCGGGTCGGTTCCGCATCGAGGCGCTGCAATCGGCGGTCAAGGATGTCCATGCTGTGGTGCTCGGCCAGCTTGGGCCCAAGCTTGGGGTCGCTGCCGGGTTCAACTCGCTGGACGGGGATTGATGCACCGGCGGGCGGTTCTGGCCGGGCTTGCGGCAACAGCGGCAGGGCCCGTCTGGGCCGATTTGGCACCGACGGCTTTCCTTGCCGCCGCGATCACCCGCACCGGCCAGACGCTCCTCTGCGGGCTCGACACAGCCGGTGAGATCGTGTTCCAGCACCCGCTTGCAGGCCGCGGGCATGCCGCCGCAATCCATCCCCGGCGCACGGAGGCGGTCGCCTTTGCGCGCCGCCCCGGAAACTTCGCCCTCGTGCTCGATTGCGCCTCAGGCGCGCAGCGTGCCGAGCTGACCGCACCGACGGGCCGGCATTTCTACGGCCATGGCGCGTTTTCGCGCGACGGGACCCGGCTCTACACCACCGAAAACGCGTTCGACGCGGGCAGGGGGGTGATCGGCGTTTGGGATGCAGCAGGCGGGTATCGGCGCATCGGCGAGCTGCCCTCGGGCGGGATCGGCCCGCATGAGATCCTGCGATTGCCGGGCAGCGACATTCTGGTGGTGGCCAATGGCGGCATCGAAACCCATCCCGAGAGCGGCCGCGCCAAGCTCAACCTGCCCTTCATGCGGCCCAATCTGAGCTATCTCTCGCCCGAGGGCCATGTGCTGGACCGTGTCGAGCCGCCGCTTGCCTGGCACAAGGCGTCCTTACGGCATCTGGCCGTGCGCGGCGACGGGCTGGTGGCCGTGGCCTGCCAGTGGCAGGGCGATCCGGCCGATGCTGTTGCCCTGCTTGCCACGCATCGCATGGGCGGGGTGCTGGCGTTCCACCCGACATCCGAGACGCCCGACCGGACCCTCGACGGCTATGCCGGCAGCATCGCCTTTTCGCAGGACGGCACCCAGATCGCCGTCACAGCACCGCGCGGCAACCGGGCCTTCCTGCATGCCGCCGACGGCAGCCTCTTGGATGTGATCGAGGCTGAGGATGTGTGCGGCGTTGCTCCGGGCCCGCGCGGGCCGGTTTTCACCACCGGCGGCGGCGATGTTATCTGGCAATCGGGCCTGTCTGGGCAACGTCGGAGCCACCCCGATCTGCGCTGGGACAACCACCTC
>JBCBKN010000388.1:0-4150 GCA_038521775.1 Pseudomonadota bacterium
ATTGCGGCGCATATCGCCCGTCGCGGCCCGGGCTGGCGCACGGTCGAGGAGCCCATGGACCTCGCCACCGCCCTCAAGCAAAGCGATGGCGCGCCGCGGCTGGTCGATTGCCTCACGCTGTGGCTCAGCAACCTGATGCTGGCCGATATGAACTGGCAGGCCGCCCTGCACGACCTTTTGCGCAGCATTGCCAGCCAGCGCGCCCCTGTGGTGCTGGTCACCAATGAGGTGGGGGCGGGCATCGTGCCGGAAAACGCGCTGGCCCGCGCCTTTCGCGATGCGGCGGGCCAGGTCAATCGCGCCGTGGCCGAGAGTGCCGATGAGGTGGTGCTGGTCACCGCCGGCCAGCCCCTGCCGCTGAAGCACCGCAGCGCCCGCCGCTCGGCGCTGGGTCTGCCCATCGGCGATCCCGTCTCGGGCTGGACACCGCCGCCCGTGCCGCCGCGCCGGCCGATGGAGGGCCGCTTCGTGCGGCTGGACCCGCTCCGCGCCGAGATCCATGCCGATGATCTTTTCGAGGCCTTTGCCGCCGATCGCGACGGGCGCGGCTGGACCTATCTGCCCTACGGCCCGTTTGCGGACGCGGCCGGGCTGCGCGATTGGATCGAGCAGACCGCCGCGGGCGAGGATCCCCTCTTCTTTGCGCTGACCGACCGATCGACCGGCAAGGCGGTGGGCGTGGCGAGCTATCTGCGCATCGCGCCTGCCGCCGGCTCCATCGAGGTCGGCCATATCCATTTTGCCCCGGCGCTGCAGCGCAGCCCGCTGGCCACCGACGCCATGCATGTGATGATGGCGCAGGCATTTGGGCTGGGATACCGGCGCTATGAGTGGAAATGCGATGCGCTGAACGCGGCGTCGCGGCGGGCGGCCGAGCGGCTGGGCTTTACCTATGAAGGCGTGTTCCGCCAGGCCGCAATCGTGAAGGGGCGCAACCGCGACACGGCCTGGTATGCGGTGATCGACCGCGACTGGCCGGCATTGGACCGCGCCTTCACCGCCTGGCTGGACGGGGTCGCGCAAAGCCCGGAGCGCCGCCAGGCTGCGCCCCTGGCAGAGCTGATCGCACAGGAGCGGGCGGCCCCGCCGCGCTGAGAGACCGGTCCGACCCGGAACAGCGCCCGCCCCGGCCCGCTTGACCTGCCTGACACGCCCGGCCCAGCCGACCCGTCTAACCCGCCGTGCCTGCCTGACCCGCCCGACCCACACGGCCCGCCCGACCCGCCTGACACGCCCGGCCCGTCTGACGCGCCGTGCCTGCCTGAACCACCTGACACAGCGATCCGGTGCCCTGTTGGCCCTGCCCGGCCGGGCCATCTCGCTCTTTCGCCGGGTCGTGCGGCCATGCTAGCGTCAGGCATCCTTGTGAAAGCGCCAGATGACCGTGACACCCGCGCCAAACCCGCTCAGCCTCACCGCCTCGCCCGATCTGAGCCGCGACGATGCCGAGGGCCTGCGCGACTGGGTCCGCGCGCAGCGCGTGGAGGAGATCGAATGCGTCACCCCCGATCTGGCCGGGATCGCCCGCGGCAAGGTGATGCCGGCGGCCAAATTCCTGCGCGAACCGGGGGTGCGGCTGCCGGTCTCGATCTTCTACACCACCATCGATGGCGGGTATGCCGAAAGCGTCGGGCCCACGCTTTACACCGATCCCGATCTGGTGCTGGTGCCCGATTACGCCACCAGCCGCGCGGTGCCCTGGGCCACCGATGTGAGCCTGTCGATCATCCATGATGTGACGGATCATGAGGGCGAGGCCTTCCCGCTGGCCCCGCGCCAGGTGCTGCGCCGGGTCTGCGCGCTTTATGCCGAGCGGGGATGGACCCCCGTCGTGGCCCCGGAGCTCGAATTCTACCTCACCCAGCCCAACACCGACCCCGATCTGCCGCTGGAGCCGCCCGTGGGCCGCTCGGGCCGGCAGAGCCTTGGAAACCAGGCCTTCTCGCTGTCGGCGGTCGATGAGTTCGAGCCGGTGATTGAGCTGATCTATGATTATGCCGATGCCCAGAACCTCTCGATCGACACGATTATCCAGGAATCGGGTGCCGCCCAGCTTGAGATCAACACCGTGCATGGCGACCCGATCCGGCTTGCCGATGAGATCTTTCATTTCAAGCGGCTGATCCGCGAGGCCGCGCTGCGCTGCGGCTGCTATGCAACCTTCATGGCCAAGCCTTATTCCGAGCAGCCCGGCTCGGCCATGCACATCCATATGAGCGTGACCGATGCGACCGGGCGCAATGTGTTTTCGGGTGAGGATGGCGGCCCCTCGGCCCTGCATGACTGGTTTGTGGGCGGCCAGCAGCGCTATTTCCACGATGCGATCGCGCTGGTCGCGCCCTACGTGAACTCCTATCGCCGGCTGACGCCCGGGCTGGCCGCGCCGATCAATCTCGACTGGGCTGAGGACAACCGCACCACCGGTCTGCGCTCGCCGCGCTCGGGCCCGCAGGCCCGCCGGGTCGAGAACCGGGTGGCGGGGGCGGATGCCAACCCCTATCTGGCGCTCGCCGCGAGCCTTGCCTGCGGCTATCTGGGCATGACGGGCGAGGTGGCGCCGCGCCCCAAGGTCGCCACCGAGGTCGACAGCTACACCCGTGCCCGCGATCTGCCCTATTCGGTGCTGGACGGCATCGAGGCGCTGCGCCGGTCCGATGCGCTGGCCGGCGTGCTGGGGGCGGAGTTCGTGGAGATCTATGCCCAGGTGAAATACGCCGAGTATGAAGAGTTCATGCGGGTGATCAGCCCCTGGGAACGCGAGTATCTGTTGCTCAATGTCTGACGGGACCTCGGACAGGCGGAAGATGGCGGTTGAGAGCTTGGTGGGCATCGGAGCGACTTGGCACCGCTGCGCATCGGGCGCGGGCAAGACCCTCACCAAATTGACGCACCGCTGCCGCGGTGCGACGCCTTCTGGCATTCCGGCTGCGCCTTCATGCGGGTGGGCGCCACTGGCCGGGTGGGGCGCATCGGGGCCGGCGCTGCGCGCATGGTGACCGCCGATCTTCTGAGCCTGAATGACCGCCCCGGCGTGCATGCGCCCAGCTGGTATGCCGATGCCACCCCGCCCCTTGCCGATCTGCCACCGCTGGCCGGGGCCGGGCGGGCGGATGTGTGCATTGTCGGGGCGGGTTATGCCGGGCTTTCGGCCGCGCTGCACCTCGCGCAGCGGGGATATGCGGTGCGGGTGCTGGAGGCCAACCGCGTGGGCTGGGGCGCATCGGGGCGCAATGGCGGGCAGGTCGCCAGCGGGCAGCGGATTGACCAGGACGCGCTGGAGGCGATGGCCGGGCCCGAGCTGGCCCGCGCGGCCTTCACGATCGGCACCGCGGCGGCGGCACTGGTCCGCGCGCTGGTCGACCGCCATGCGATCGACTGCGCCTACAAGCCGGGCGTGGCCGAGCTCAACCACCGCCGCCGCTTCGACCGGCCGGCGCGCGCCTATGCCGAGCGTCTGCGCCGCGACTATGGCCATCACTCGGTGCGCTATCTCGACCCCGGCGAGGTGCAGGAGACCTTGGGCTCCACCGCCTATTCCGGCGGCCTGTTGGACCTTGCCTCGGGGCATCTGCAGCCCTTGGCCTATGCGCAGGGGTTGGCCCAGGCGGCACTTGATGCCGGTGCGACGATCCATGAGCAGAGCCGCGTGCGCAGCTATGAGCCGGGCAGCCCGACCCGGGTGCTGACCGATGCCGGCGAGATCACGGCCGACCATGTGATCCTGGCCTGCAACGGCTATATCGGCGATCTTGACCCCGCGACCGCGGCCCGGGTCCTGCCCATCAACTCCTATATCGTGGCCACCGAACCCCTGCCCGAGCATGTCGCTCAGGCCTGCATTCCCGGCGACATCGCCATCTGCGACACGCGCTTTGTCGTGCGCTATTTCCGGCTGTCGGAGGACCGCCGGATGCTGTTTGGCGGGCGCGAGAGCTATGGCTACCGGTTTCCCAGCGACATTCGCGGCAGCGGGCGGCGGCGGATGCTGGAGATCTTTCCCTATCTGGAGCCCTATGAGATCACCCATGGCTGGGGCGGCACGCTGGGCATCACCCGCTCACGCCTGCCGAATTTTTTGCGTGTCGCGCCTGGGGTGCTGTCGATCGGCGGGTTCTCGGGCTCGGGCGTGGCGATGGCCACAATGGCCGGC
>JBCBKN010000389.1:0-4138 GCA_038521775.1 Pseudomonadota bacterium
GAGGGGTGCCATGTCTCGCAGGGCGCGCGCATCGGCCCGCATGCGCGGCTGCGGCCGGGGGCCGAGATCGGCGAAGGGGCCCGGATCGGCAATTTCGTCGAGGTCAAGGAGGCGCAGATCGCGCAGGGCGCCAAGGTCAACCATCTGAGCTATGTCGGCGATGCGCAGATTGGCGAGAGCGCCAATATCGGCGCCGGCGCAATCACCTGCAACTACGATGGCGTGATGAAGCACCGCACCGAGATCGGCGCGCGCGCCTTCATCGGCTCAAACAGCGCGCTGGTGGCACCCGTGCGCATTGGCGATGACGCGCTGGTCGGGTCAGGCTCGGTGATCACCCGCGATGTCGAGGCCGGCGCGCTGGCCATCGCCCGCGGCACGCAAACAACCAAACCGGGGCTTGCGCTTCGATTGATGGAGCGGTTGCGCGCCATCAAGGCGGCGCGCAGGTAACCCCGCAAAAACCGGAGGAACGACGGGCATGTGCGGCATTGTGGGCATTCTGGGCGGACAGGAGGTGGCCCCGGTCATTCTCGACGCGCTCAAGCGGCTGGAATATCGCGGCTATGACAGCGCGGGCATCGCCACGCTGCATGACGGGCATCTGGCAAGCCGCCGGGCGGTGGGAAAGCTCTCGGCACTCTCCGATCTGATGGGGCGCGACCCGATCCGCGGCATGGCAGGCATCGGCCACACCCGCTGGGCCACGCATGGCGCGCCGACCGAGCGCAACGCCCACCCGCATCGCGCAGGCCCCGTGGCGGTGGTCCATAACGGCATCATCGAGAATTTCCGTGAGCTGCGCGCCGAGCTGATGGCCGCCGGACGCAGCTTTGCCTCGCAAACCGACACCGAGGTCGTCGCCCAGCTCTGCGCGCATCTGATCGATGCGGGCAGCACCGCCGAGGCGGCCGCCCGCGCGACGCTGGACCGGCTGCAGGGCGCCTTTGCGCTGTGCTTTCTTTTTGAGGGCGATGCGGATCTGATCGTGGCGGCCCGGCGCGGCGCGCCCTTGGCCATCGGCTATGGCACCGGCGAGATGTATGTGGGCTCGGACGCGCTGGCCCTTGCGCCGCTGACCGACCGCATTGCCTATCTGGAGGAGGGCGACTGCGCCGTGCTGCGCCGCGCCGGGGCCACGGTCTTTGATGCCTCGGGCGCTGTGGCGGAGCGGGCGGCCCGCACAGTGTCGCTCGACAGCGTGCTGGTCGATCGCGGCAACCACCGGCATTTCATGGCCAAGGAGATCCACGAACAGCCCAGCGTGGTGGCCTATGCGCTTGGCCATTACATCGATGCGGCGGCCGAGCGGGTGGCCGATGCGGCGATCCCCATCGATTTTTCCCAGGCAGAGCGGCTGGTTCTGGTCGCCTGCGGCACCGGGCATTACGCCTGCCATGTCGCCAAATACTGGATCGAGCGGATTGCCGGGCTGCCGGTCGAGATCGACATCGCCTCGGAGTTTCGCTACCGCGAGCCGCCGCTGTCGCAAAAGACCGTCGCGATTTTTGTGTCGCAATCGGGCGAGACGGCCGACACCCTGGCCGCGCTGCGCCATGCCAGGGGCCGGGTCGGGCAGACCGTCGCCGTGGTCAATATGCCGGAAAGCTCCATTGCGCGCGAGGCTGACATCGCCCTGCCGATCATGGCCGGAGCCGAGATCTCGGTCGCCTCGACCAAGGCCTTTACCTGTCAGCTCACCGTGCTGGCGGTGCTTGCCGTCTTGGCCGGGCGCCAGCGCGGCGCGCTCGATGCAGCCTGCGAGGCGGGGCTCTTGCGTCAGCTTGCCGAGGCGCCCGGCGCCATCGCCCGCGCGCTGGCCTGCGAGCCGGCCATCGGGCGCATGGCCGAAGAGGTCGCGCGCGCCCGCGACGTGCTGTTCCTCGGCCGCGGGGCGATGTACCCGATCGCGCTCGAAGGCGCGCTCAAGCTCAAGGAGCTCAGCTATATCCATGCCGAGGGCTATGCCTCGGGCGAGATGAAGCATGGCCCCATCGCGCTGATCGACGATCAGGTGCCGGTGATCGTCTTTGCGCCCCGCGACGGGGTGTTCGACAAGACCGTCTCGAATTTGCAGGAGGTTCTGGCCCGCGGCGCCCGCATCCTGCTGGTCACCGATGCAGAGGGCGCGGATGCGGCCGGCGACGATGCGCTGGCCACTGTCGTGATGCCCAGTGTCGAGCGGTTCATCGCCCCTTTGGTTTATGCCATTCCCGCACAGCTCATTGCCTATCACGCGGCAATCGCCAAAGGCACCGATGTCGATCAGCCGCGCAATCTGGCCAAATCGGTCACGGTTGAGTAAGGGGAGCCTCACAATGTGCGTCGCTTCCCGGAATGAGCAGAGCGGGTCGGGCAACGATCCGGATGGAGGATGGACATGACGCTCAAGACGATCTGCGGCCTTGCGGCCGTTGCGAGCCTGTGTGGATGCAGCCTCTTTTTTGGCGAGGAGGAAGCCGCGCCGGTCATGACGACCGGTGTGGAGGTCGCGCCCGAATGCCCCACGCTCTGGGTGTTTTCGGACACCACCATCAAGGATCCCGGCGAGGATCTGCCCGAGGACTGGCGGCAGTTCAGCGGTGTATGGGGGCTGGCCGGATGGGACGGGTATTGGTGCCACGACCTCTATGTCATGGAAATTGCCAAGACCGGCGAGGTCAGCCTGATGGATGTGCACGGCCCCGGCGGCAAGCATGACGGCACGGTGTTTCCCCGCACCGGCCGGATCACCGAGGAAGGCCGGCTCACCTTCATTGCCGACGGGGTGCGGCGCGAATACTGGCTGGAGGACGGCAAGCTTCATGGGCGGCGCCATGCGCGCGACGCGCCCACGCTGTCGATCGAAATGCACCGCAAGACCGACGCCTGACGCGCAGGGGATCGGTCCTGGCGGCAGGGGCGCGGGCCTATGACCACGCTTGATGCAGCGCGCGCCGCGCTTCTCGCCCTGGCCGATGCCGACAGGGCGGCCCAGGCGGCCGCCTATCACAAGGCAAAGCGGCGCTATCTGGGCATCGCCGTGCCGCAGGTGACGGAGCTTGCCAAGGGCTGGCGCCAGGGCATGGCGCCCGACGCCCGTGCCGCGCTGGCCTGCGCGCTCTGGGACACCGACATTCACGAAGCGCGCGTCGCGGCGGCGAAGCTTCTGGTGCAGGCCCGCATCCGCCCGGACCAGGCGGTCTGGGCCGAGATCGCCCGCTGGGTGCCGCAATTCGATGCCTGGGCGATCGCCGATCATGCGGCCGAGGCCGGATCGCGGCGGCTGGTGGCTGATCCGGCCCGGCTGGAAGAGGTGGAGGGCTGGACGGCCAGCCCGCTGATATGGGCCCGGCGTGCCGCCTTCGTCTTCACCCTGCCCTGGGCCAAGCTGACCCATCCGGGCGCTGAGGATCTGGCGCGCCGCGAGCGTATCCTGGGCTGGGCGGCGGAGGCCGCGACCGAGCGCGAGTGGTTCATGCAAAAGGCCGTTGCCTGGTGGCTGCGCACCCTCTCCAAACATGATCCCGCGCGGGTGCAGGTGTTTTTGGACGGGCCGGGCGGCGCGCTCAAGCCCTTTGCCAAGCGCGAAGCGTCAAAATACCTGGCCTAAAAGCACGGGGTGATGGGTGGCGCGTCCCGGGCCTTTCCGGCTCACTCCCGCAGATCGCGCGGCACATAGAGCGAGAGCGCAGCATACTGGCCCGGCACCAGGCCGAGCGCGGCCATCGCCTCGCCTGACATGATCGCCCGCGTACGCTGGCCCGGCACTGCCGGTCGCAATTGCAGCCGGATCAGCCGGCCGGTCGCCTCATCCGCGGCCCAACCCTCGGTGTCGGCCTCGATCATGTCCGAGGCAATCCAAATCCCCTCGCCGGTGGGATCCGCGGGCGCGGCGTCGGTCGATCCGATCCAGCGGGCCTCGCCCAGCCCGGGCTGCGGGCTGTCCGCCGCGGCACTGGGCGATCTGTCGGTGCGCGGGGTCGGCGCCTGCTGGGCAGGCCGCGGGCGTGGCAGCGACGCCTCGGCCCGGGCCTGCGCGGTGGGGGTCAGATCCTCGGGTGCGGCCGCAGGTGTCGTATCCGGCCCCGGTGCCGCGATCACCACCGGATCGGCTGGGGGGTCTGCCGGGGCCTCGGAAGAGACCACAGTCGGGGCA
>JBCBKN010000390.1:0-4137 GCA_038521775.1 Pseudomonadota bacterium
CACCCGCGCGCCATGCATCAGCCGCGAGAGGATGTCGCGGCCATAGCTGTCCTGGCCCAGCCAGTATTCCGCCGAGGGCGGTTTGAGGCGGCCCACGATGTTCATCGCCACGGGGTCGTGCGGGGCAAGCCATGCGGCCCCATAGGCAAGCACCAGCAGCGTCGTCAGCGCCAGGCCGGGCAGGATCACCGGGCGATAGCGCGCGGCCCCGCTCATCCGTGGCGGATCCGCGGGTCGAGCAGCGCATAAAGCAGATCGACGCCCAGATTGATCAGGATGAAGAGAAACGAGATCACCAGCACGATGCCGCGCACGGCGGGATAGTCGCGCTGCTCGACCGCGCTGACCAGAAAGCCCGAGAGGCCCGGCCAGTTGAACACATACTCGATCAGCACCGTGCCGCCCAACAGGGTGCCGACGCTGAGCCCCACCACCGTGGCCACCGGGCCGAGCGCGTTGCGCACCACATGCGCGCGCATGACCCGGCCGCGGGGCAATCCCTTGGCGCGTGCGGTGCGCACCCAGTCGCGGCCCAGGGTTTCGATGATCGAGGCGCGCGCCATCCGAAAGACCGTCGCCGACAGCCCCACCGCGATGGTAAAGGCCGGCATCGAAAGATGCAGCAGGTGGCGGGCCGGGTCCTGCGCAAAGGCCACATAGCCGCCCGCCGGCACCCAGCGCAGGGTCTGGGCGAAAAGCAGGATCAGGAGTGTGCCGATCACAAAAACCGGCATTGACAATTGCAGGCTGGCCAGCCCCGACAGCACCCGGTCGAGCGTGCCGCCCTGGCGCCGCGCGGCGAGCGCGCCCAGCGGCAGGCCGATGGCCACCGCCAGCAGGGTTGCGGCCAGGATCAGCTCGACGGTGCGGGGCAGGCGGGTCGCGATCTCGGCTGAAATCGGATAGCCATCCTGAAACGACCGGCCCAGATCGCCGCGCAGAATGCCGGCGAGGAAATCGCCATATTGCGTCAGGATCGGCCGGTCGAGCCCCATCTCGGCCCGCATCGCGGCCACCGCCTCGGGCGGGGGCAACACCCCGCCGGAGCTGGAGAGCAGCTCGGCCGGGTCGCCCGGGATCAGATAGAGGATCGAAAAGACGATGGTGGCCACCACCCAGACCAGGATGATGGCCACCAGGATCCGGCGGATCGCATAGCTCCACATCAGGGGCGCCGGGTGCGGCTCAGCTGACGAAGGCCTCCTCGATCATCGAGCCCGAATAGAAGGTCAGAAAGCCGGGGATATTGGCAAAGCCCGCGACCGGCTTTTGCCAGGCATAGCCCTGCGCGCGCCAGTTGATGCCCACGATCGGCGCAAGCTCCAGCGCCCGGGCCTGCCAGGCATCATAGATCGCCTTGCGCTTGGCCAGGTCGATCTCGGCCGCACCCTCATCGAGCAGCGCGTTGAGCGCATCATCCGAAAAGCCATGGCTGCGCACGAAACTCGCCCCGCGCCGGCCATCGACGAAATTGGCCAGCGCGTCGGGGTCGTTATACTGCCCCGCCGTGCCCATCACCGCGATGTCATACTGGCCCTTATTGCCCAGATCGACCCGGGTTGCCCAATCGGGCAGGTTGAACGTTGCATTGATGCCCACGGCCTGGAGGTATTGCTGGCAGACCGCGGCGGTGTCCTGGTGCATCCCGTATTGCGCGGTTGAGAGCAGCGAGCAGTCAAACCCGTCGGCATAGCCAGCCTCGGCCAGAAGCGCCCGTGCCTTGGCCGGGTCATAGGACCAATGCGCGGCCAGATCGGCGTTGAAGAAGGGCGAGCTTTCGGGCACCGGCATGCCGTAAAGCGGCCGGCCGCGGCCGAAAAACGCAGCCGCCATCACATCCTCGCGCTTGATCGCATAGCCGATGGCGTTGCGCACCTTGGGATCGGCCATCGGGCCGCTCTCGACGTTAAAGAGCAGATACATGAACGGCCCGTCGGTGGTGTCGAGCGTCAGATCCGCGTTCTGGCCGATGAAATCCATGCTCTGCCAGGGCACATATTCGATGATGTCGACATCGCCGGCCTCCAGCGCTGCGACCCGCAGGTTCTCATCCTTATAGGCGATGAAGCTCAGCGTCTGGGATTTCGGCAGGCCGGGTTTGTAAAACCCCTCAAAGGCCTCCAAATCGATGCGCGTGCCCCGCTCGATGCTGGTCACTTTATATGGCCCGCAGCCGACCGGGTTTTCCATGCCCGCCTCGATGGAGGCTTTCGAGAGGATGAAGGAAAAGAAGCTGGCGGCCAGATAGATGAAGGGGGCCGAGGGCGCCTTGAGCCGCATCCGCACCGTCTTGTCGTCGGGCGTCTCGATGCTGTCGATCGCACTGGCCAGCGCCACGCGCAAATAGGCGGTCGAGCCATCGGCCATCATCGCCTCATAGGAGGCTTTGACATCGGCCGAGGTGACCGGCGTGCCGTCGTGAAACATCGCCGCGGGGTCGATGTCAAAGCGATAGGTCTGGGCGTCTTCGGCCTCCCAGCTCTTGGCAACCTCGGGGCGGATATTGCCGGCGCCGTCATAGCCCAGAAGCCCGCGATAGATCTGCAGCTTGACGGTGGCCGCGGCGGTGCCGGCATTCTTCCAGGGCTCCAGCGTCGGCGGGTAGGAGGAGAGCCCGAAGGTGATGGTGCCGGGGGTCGAGGCCTGCGCGCGGCCGACAAGATGCGGGCCCGCCGCAAGCCCTGCGGCCAGTGCCGCGCCGCTTTTGAGGACCGACCGGCGGTCGATGCCGAAACGCGAAACATCCGTCATGTCATCTCTCCCAGTTGCTTCGGATAATGCTGCCTGGCCGTGTCCGGGCCGGTGCGGCCGTCCTCAAGATCGGCGCGGACGGCCGCCGCGCTGCGCTGTTCGGGCGGGCCATAGCCGCCCGCGCCGGGGGTCACGACGCGCACGACCGCACCGCTGTCGAACATCTTTCGCCCGCCCAGCGGCAGCGCCCCGTCCGAGGTTTCGGCTGCAAACCGCGCGCCCTCGCCGCCGCCATCAAGGCCCCAGGGTGCGGACAGGGCGCGGGTGTAATGGACCTCGACCATGCACTCCTCATGCTCGATCCGCACCGTGCGTTCGAGCCCCATGCCGCCGCGAAACCGCCCCGGCCCGCCGGAATCCGCAACCAGCGCATAACGCTCGATCATCAGCGGATACTCGCTTTCCAGCGCTTCCACCGGCAGGTTGGAGGTGTTGGTGGTGTGCACATGCACCCCATCGAGCCCGTCCTTGCCGGCCCGCGCGCCGAACCCGCCGCCGATGGTCTCCAGATAGACATAAGGCGCGCCGGTGGCCGGATGCGTGCCGGAAAAAACCGCGCCGATGCAGGCCCCGTTATGGGCCGCGGTCAGCCGCTCGGGCACGGCCTGGGCCAGCGCGCCATGGACCAGATCGACGACCCGGGCCGAGGTCTGCATGCGCCCATCGACAGCGGCCGGCTCGGCCGCATGCAGGATCGTGCCGGGCGTTGAGAGCACCTCGATGGGCCGGTAAAGCCCGGCATTGGGCGGCACGGTCGGATCGACCACGGTTTTCACGGCGTAATAGACCGTGGCCAGCAGGGCGGTGCGCACCAGATTGAGGCTGAAGCGCCGCTGGGCGGGGTTGTCGCGAAAGTCGAGCGTGATGTCGTCGCCCGACACCGTGACCACGATCCGAAAAATCAGCTCGCCCTCAAGCTCGTGACAATCGAACCGGTCTTCGAAGGCGTAGGTGCCGTCGGGAATGGTGGCAATGCCGGCCCGCATCCGCCGCTCGGCATAGTCAAGCAGCGCGCCCGCCGCGCCGGCAACCACGGGCGCGCCATGCTTGTCGCACAGGGCGTGAAAGCGCGAGATCCCGGTGCGGTTGGCGGCCATCTGGGCGCGCAGGTCGTTGCGCCGCTCGCGCGGGACCTGGCAGTTGAGGAGGATCAGCTCAAGCACATCCTCCTGCAGGTTGCCGTCGCGGTAAAGCCGCACGGGCGGTATGCGGATCCCTTCCTGAAAGATATGCGCATGACCCCGATCGACGAAATCGGCGTGATGCGCGAGATTGACCGCCCAGGCCATCAGCGCGCCACCCACGAAGATCGGGGAGGCGAGCACGATGTCGGGCAGATGCGTGCCACCGCCGGTATAGGCGTCATTGCCGATGAAGACATCGCCC
>JBCBKN010000391.1:0-4107 GCA_038521775.1 Pseudomonadota bacterium
CGGCTGATCTTGTCGACCTCGTCGATATAGACGATGCCGCGCTGCGCCCGCTCGACATTGTATTCGGCCGATTGCAAGAGCTTGAGGATGATGTTCTCGACATCCTCGCCGACATAGCCCGCCTCGGTCAGCGTCGTCGCATCGGCCATGGTGAAGGGCACATCGATGATCCGCGCCAGGGTCTGGGCCAGCAGCGTCTTGCCGCAGCCGGTCGGGCCGATCAGCAGAATGTTGGATTTCGCCAGCTCCACATCCGGGTTCTTCGCCGCATGGTTGAGCCGCTTGTAATGGTTGTGCACGGCCACCGAGAGCACCCGCTTGGCGGTGTCCTGCCCGATCACATAATCGTCAAGCACCGCACAGATCTCGGTCGGCGTCGGAACGCCCTCGGAGGATTTGACCAGCGTGGTCTTGCTCTCCTCCCGGATGATGTCCATGCACAGCTCAACGCATTCATCGCAGATGAACACGGTTGGCCCCGCAATCAGCTTGCGGACCTCGTGCTGGCTCTTACCGCAAAACGAGCAGTAGAGGGTGTTTTTGGATTCCGATCCGCCAGACTTCGTCATTCAGCGCTCCAGCCTCGCATACGGGCAGTCTTGAAATGGCGTTCGATCGAGCCGCCGGCCCTGTACACGGTTATGCCTGCTTGTACCGTCAAATACCGCACCGAGGTTAAACCTTTCCCCGCAAAATGACATTCTAAAAACAATTACGGCGACGCCGTGTCCGCCGCAGGGCTGCGTTTGGCAACGATCTCGTCGATCAGGCCCCAATCCTTGGCCGCCTCGGGGGTCATGAAATTGTCGCGCTCCAACGCATCCTCAACCGCCGAAATCTCCTGCCCGCAATGCGTGACATAGATCTGGTTGAGCCGGTCGCGCATCTCCAAGATCTCCTTGGCATGGATCGCGATGTCCGAGGCCTGGCCCTGGAACCCGGCCGAGGGCTGGTGGACCATCACCCGGCTGTTGGGCAGCGAGAACCGCATGCCCGTCTCGCCCGCGGCCAGCAAAAGCGAGCCCATCGAGGCCGCCTGCCCCACGCACAGCGTCGACACGGCGGGCTGGATATACTGCATGGTGTCGTAGATCGAGAGGCCCGAGCTCACCACCCCGCCGGGGCTGTTGATATACATCGCGATCTCTTTCTTGGGATTGTCGGCCTCAAGAAAGAGAAGCTGCGCCACGATCAGCGTCGACATGCCGTCATGCACGGGGCCGGAGACGAAGATGATCCGCTCCTTGAGCAGGCGCGAGAAAATGTCATAGGCCCGTTCGCCGCGCGAGGTCTGTTCGACGACCATGGGCACGAGGGTGTTCATGTAGATATCGAGGGGATCTTTCATGGGGGTCCTGCCTCACCGGATGTCGAGCGGACAAGGCTGGCCCGCCGATTGTTACCATCTGGTGTAATCCCTCGCGGAGGGGTCTTCAAGTGGTGCCCCTGCACACCCTTGGCGCGACCCGTCCGGCCGCAACTCACTCGTCGAGCGCGTTGATGGCCTCCTGCAGCGCATCCTTGCTGACCGCGGTGTCCGAGATCTGCGCAAGCTCAAGGATATAGTCGACGACCTTGTCCTCAAAAAGCGGCGCACGCACCTGCTGGACGATCTGCTGGTTCTGCTTGGCGTATTCGAAGAACTGCTTTTCCTGGCCGCGATATTGCATGGCCTGGCGCATCAACGCCTGGTTGAGCTCGGTATCGGTCACCGTGACCTTGGCCGAGGCCCCGACATCGGCAAAAAGCAGCCCCAGCCGCACCCGGCGCTTGGCAAGATCGATATGCTCCTCGGTCGGCTCGACCTCCGGACGCTCCTGCACCGGCACATTGGGGTTTTCCTCCAGCCAGAGCTGCCGGGCGACCGAAAGTGCCTCCTCATCGACCAGGCTTTGCGGCAGCTCGAACTCGGCGACCTCGTCCAACCGGTCCATCAGACGGCGCTTGAGGATCGCGCGGCTGGCCTTCTGATACTCCTCGCCCAAACGGTCCATGATCTGGCTGCGCAGCTGGTCGAGCGATTCGGCCTCGAAGCCCTTGGCCAGCTCATCGTCGATCGGCGCCGGCACGGGGCGCTTGACCTCCTTGATGGTGCAGGCGAATTCGGCCTCCTTGCCGGCCAGAAACTCGGTGCCATAGCCTTCGGGAAAGGTGACCTGCACCATCCGTTCCTCGCCGGCCGAGGCGCCCACGAGCTGATCCTCAAAACCGGGGATGAACTGGCCCGAGCCGAGCACCAGCGAAAAATCCTCCGCCGCGCCGTTCTCGAAGGCCTCGCCATCGATGCGGCCCTCAAAATCGAGCACCACCTGATCGTCGGTCTCGGCCGCCCCGTCCTTGGGCTCGTATTTCGAGGCCTGGCGGGCAAGATTGTCGAGCGCCTCCTGCACCGCGCCCTCCTCGACCTCGACCGTCAGCCGCTCCAACGACACGGCCGAAAAATCGGGCTGGGCGATCTCGGGCATTTTCTCATAGTCGATCTCGACGGTCAGATCGCGGCCCTCTTCCCATTCATCGCTCTCAACGGTGATCTTGGGCTCCAGGGCCGGGCGGTCGCCGGTCTCCTCAAAATGGCTCTGAATGGCCGCCTGCACCGCCTCCTGCATCGCCTCGCCCATCACCGATTTGCCGAACATCTTCTTCATCAGCGCCGGCGGCACCTTGCCCTTGCGAAACCCCTTCATGTGGAAATCGGCCCGGGCGGCGTCGAGCTTTTCGTTCATCTTGTCGGTCAGCGTGTCGGCCGGCAGTGTGATGGAATAGGCCCGTTTCAGACCCTCGTTGAGCTTCTCTGTCACCTGCATCGCGCTGGTCCTTCCTCCCGTCGCTTGCCGGACAGGGCAGCTGGTGCGGGCGGAGGGACTCGAACCCCCACGCCTCTCGGCGCCAGAACCTAAATCTGGTGCGTCTACCAGTTCCGCCACGCCCGCCTGGGCCATGCCCGACCTGCCGGCAATGGCGCGCTCTCTAGCAGACGATTCGGGGGAGGGTAAGCGGTATTTTGCGGCCCCTTCCCCGGGCAAGAGGTCGCCGGAACGGGGCTGGTCGGGGGTGGGGCTATTCGGGCGCGGGGCTTTTCGGGCATGGGGCCCTGCCCCGGCGAAACGGCCCGCCCGCCCACCCCCGTTCCGCCGGGGCAGGGCGGGAATAGGTGGGTGGGTCAGCTGGGGGGCCAGGTGAGCGGGGTCAAGTGGGCGGGCCAGCTGGGCGGGCCAGCTGGGCGGGTCAGATCCCAAGATTGCGAAAGACCGCCGGAAGCTGGTCGGGAAGGTCCTCGGCGATCAGGCCCGGGCCAAAGGCGAGCGCGCAGTCGACATGCAGCCAGGCGCCGATTTCGGCCGCGGCGAGCGGGGCAAACCCGCGCGCAAGCAGCCCGGTGATGAAGCCCGCCAGCACATCGCCCGACCCTGCCGTGGCAAGCCAGGGGGCCGCGCGGGCCTGTAGGGCCGTGCTGGTTAAGGCGGGGCTAGTTAAGGTGGGGCTAGTTAGGGCCGGGCTGATCCGGGCCGTGCCGTCCGGCCCCGCGATCACCGTGTCGGGGCCTTTGAGCAGCACCGTGCAGCCCGCCCGCACCGCGGCCTCGCGCACCGCATCGACCTTCGAGAAGGCCGGGGAGGAGATCGGGGAGCGGGCCGGGGAGCGGGCGGGGGAATGGGCCGGGCCTGTCGACGCCGGCGCGTCCAGCCGCGCCGCGAGGTCGGGAAACAGCCGCGCAAACTCGCCCATATGCGGGGTGAGCACGCAGGCCGGGTGGAGCGCGGCAAAAAGCACCGCGGGGTCGTCGGCAAAGGCGCTCAGCGCATCGGCATCGAGGAGCACGGCCCGGTGCACGTCGCGCTGCACGGCCCGGTGCGCGCCGCGGTGCACGGCCCGGTGCACGGCCCGGTGCAGGGCCCGTCGCCCTGGCACAGAGGAGGCCGCCTTTTCCTGGGCCGGCAGCGCCAGGGCGGCCGGCACCAGCGCCCGGGCCCGCTCCAGCCCCAGACCGGGGCCGAGGCAGAGCGCGGTGATCCGCGGGTCGCTCAGCATCTCGGTCAACGCATCGGCATCGGCAATGGGCCGCAGCATCACCGCATCGAGCCGCGCGGCATTCTCGATCATGGCCGC
>JBCBKN010000392.1:0-4101 GCA_038521775.1 Pseudomonadota bacterium
CAGGGTCACGCGGGCCGGACGGAGGATCATGTCGAGGGGTTGCTCGCCTTTCGCGAGAAACGGCCGCCGGAGTTTCGCGGCCGCTGATCTCTTTGGGGTCGCGCCGCGGCGCCGGGCCTGCCCATGACTGAGCGCAAGTCTGAGCGCAAGTCTGAGCGCAAGTCTGAGCGCATGACTGAGCCCAAACAGAGCCCGCGCATGACTGAGCGCCGGGCAACCCGCCTGGCCGACCGCATTACGGCGGCCCCGCGCGCCCATGATCCCGCGCGCGGGCTTGATGCGCTGAACGCGCTCCCATCGCTTGGCCCGGACGCGCAGGCGTTGATCACCGGCACGGCCGGCACCAGCGGGTTTCTCGCCGGGCTGATCGGGCGCGAGGCCGCCTGGCTTGCAGACGCGTTCGACACCCCGCCCGAGGAGGCGCTGGCCGGCCTTCTTGCGCCGCTCCCCGATCCGCAAGCCCTTCCCGACAGCCTGTTGCGCCAGCGCCGGCGGCGGCTCGCGCTTCTGACGGCCTTGTGCGATCTGGGCGGCGTCTGGGCGCTGTCCGAGGTCACCGGCGCACTGACCGCCTTTGCCGATTTCGCGCTGGACACGGCGCTGCTGCATCATGTCGGCGCAGAGATCGATCGCGGCGGGCTGCCGGCAGGGGCGGGCGGGCTTTTTGTGCTCGCCATGGGCAAGATGGGCGGGGGCGAGCTCAATTACTCCTCGGATGTCGACCTCATCTGCCTTTTCGACGAGACCCGATATCCGCCGGCCGACTACGCCCAAATCCGCAGCGGCTTTGTGCGCGTGGTCCAGCGCATGCTGCGAACGCTTTCGGCCCAGACCGAGGAGGGTTATGTCTGGCGCACCGATCTGCGGCTGCGCCCCGATCCCGGCTCGACGCCGGTCTGCATCGGCGCGGGCGTGGCCGAGACCTATTATGAGACCGCTGGCCGGGCCTGGGAGCGTGCGGCGCTGATCAAGGCGCGGCCCTGTGCGGGCGATCTGGCGGCCGGGGATGCGTTTCTGGCGGCAATCAGCCCCTTTATGTGGCGCCGGCATCTCGATTTCGCGGCTATCGAGGATGTGCATGACATGCAGCGGCGCATTCGCAGCCACAAAGGGCTGGTTGGCCCGGTCTCGATGCCGGGGCATAATGTCAAGCTCGGCCGCGGCGGCATTCGCAGCATCGAATTCGTCGTGCAGACCTGCCAGCTGATCGGCGGCGGACGCGATGCCGACCTGCGCGGGCGGGCAACCCTGCCGATGCTCGATCGGTTGGCCGAGAAAGGCTGGATCGCGCCGGAGATCGCGACCGAGCTTGCGCAAGGGTATGAGGCGCACCGCGCCATGGAGCACCGCTTGCAGATGCTCGACGATGCCCAGACCCACAGCGTGCCGCGCAGCGAGGATGGCCGGCGGCGGCTGGCCGCGCTTTACGGCCGCGAGGATGTCGAGCGGTTCGAGGCCGAGGCCCAGGCGCAGTTCCAGCGCATCGAGGATGTGGTTGAGGCGTTTTTTGAGCGCAGCAGCGGGGCGCCGCCCGTGCAGATCGGGGCGGAGCGGCTCTCCGAGCTTGGCTATGCCCAGCCCGAACGCGCGCTCGGCCTTCTCGACCGCTGGGCCTCGGGCAGCATTCCTGCCACCCGCAACGCCCGCGCCCGCGCGATTCTGACCCGGATCGAGGGCGAGATCGTCACCCGTCTGACCGCCGCGGCAAGCCCCGACGAGGCGCTCGGCCGCTTCGATGCGTTCCTTTCCGGGCTGCCTGCGGGGGTTCAGATCCTGTCGCTTTTTGAGGCCAACCCGCATCTGCTCGATGTATTGGCCGAGATCTGTGCGGCCTCGCCCCGCCTGGCGCAAGAGCTCGCGCGCCGCGCCGGCGTGCTCGACGCTGTGCTCGATCCGGGCTTCTTTGCGTCCATGCCCGGCGCGGCGGTGCAGGAGGCCGATCTGGCCGCACAGCTTGACCGGGCGTCGGATTATGAGCGCGTGCTCGACGCCGCCCGCCGCTGGGCGCATGAGCAGCAGTTTCGCGCCGGGGTCCAGCTTTTGCGCGGCATTGCCGATGCGACAGAAACCGGCCGGGCGCTCAGCGCTGTGGCCGAGGCCGCCTTGGGCGCACTGATGCCGCATGTGCTGGCAGCCCGGGCCGGGCGACATGGCCCGCCGCCCGGTCGCGGCGCGGTGGTCCTCGCGATGGGCCGCTTTGGCTCGCGCGAGATGACCCTGACCTCGGATCTCGACCTGATCGTGATCTATGACGCCGACGGTGCTGCCTATTCCGACGGGCCGGCACCGCTGGCCGCGCCGACCTATTTCGGGCGGCTCACCAAGGGGCTGATCGCTGCGCTCTCGGCCCCCACCGCCGAGGGCACGCTCTATGAGGTGGATATGCGTTTGCGCCCCTCGGGCCGGCAGGGGCCGGTGGCGGTGCCGCTGGCGGGCTTTGCGGGCTATCAGCGCGACGAGGCCTGGGCCTGGGAGCATATGGCGCTGACCCGGGCGCGGGTGGTTTCGGGGCCTGCGGATCTGGCCGAAGAGGTCGCCGCGGTGATCGCCTCGGTGCTCAGCGCGCCGCGCGATCCCAAGAGGTTGCGGCGCGAGGCGCGGGAGATGCGCGAGCGGATCGCACAGACCCATCCGCAGCGCGGCGATGCGGTCTGGGAGGTCAAGCACCGCCCCGGCGGGCTGCTCGACATCGAGCTTTTATGCCAGACCGGCTGTCTGGCGGTCGGGTTTGGCGAGCCGGGCGATGCGGTTTGGCGCGGCGGGCATGCACCGTCCGATCTGCTGCCGGTTCTGGCCGATCGGGGGTTTCTGAGCGCGCCGGAGGCCGAGATGCTTGGCCAGGCGCATGCGCTTGCCAGCGCGGTTCAGCAATTTGCGCGGCTCGCCATGGCCGGCCCGTTTCGCCCCGAGATCGCGGGGGTGGGGCTGGTCGCCGCCATGACCCATGCGCTTGATGCGCCCGGGCTGCCAGCGCTTGCGGACCGGCTGACGCGGCTTTTGGATGCGGCCGCGGCATGCGTTACGGCGCGGCTTGCGTGATGTCGGCGCCCGCGCCATCCCTTCCCGCAGCGGGCCCGGGCATGTCGCCCCTGGTCTGGCATCCGGGCTATGTCGCGCCGCTGCGCCCCGGCCACCGCTTTCCGATGACCAAGTACGGCTATCTTCGCCACCGGCTTGTGGCCGACGGGGTGATGCCGGCCGAAACCGGCCCGGCCCCGGGCAAGGCGCCGCCCGCGCTATTGGCAGCGGTGCACGATCCGGCCTATGTCGGCCGCGCCCTCGACGGCGCATTGACCCGCGATGAGGTGCGTCGCATCGGCTTGCCGCAACTGCCGCTGGTTGTCGAGCGTGCGCGCCGGGCGAGTGCGGGCACGCTTCTGGCCGCGCGCATCGCGCTGGAGCGTGGGTTTGCGGCCAATCTTGCCGGGGGATCGCACCATGCCGGGCCCGATGGCGGGGCGGGGTTCTGCCTGTTCAACGATGCCGCGGTCGCAGCGCATGCGCTGATCGCCGAGGCCCGTCTTGCGCGGATCGCAATTCTCGATCTCGATGTCCATCAGGGCGATGGCACGGCCCGCATCTTTCAAAACACCCCCGAGGTGCTGACCGTCTCGGTCCATGCCGCGCGCAACTATCCGGCCCGCAAGGCGGTCTCGGATCATGACATTGCGCTGGCAGATGGGGCCGAGGATGCGGCCTATCTGACCGCGGTTGCCCAGGCGCTGGAGCTGGTGGTCGCGGCTCGGCCCGATCTTGTCCTTTACAATGCCGGGGTCGATCCGTGGGAGGGCGACCGCCTGGGCCGGCTGGCCGTCAGCCTCGATGGGCTGGCGCGCCGCGAACGCGCGGTGCTGGCGCGTCTGGCCGCGGCAGGGCTGCCCGTGGCTGCGATGCTGGGGGGTGGGTATGGCGATGATCCGGCCGAGGTTGCGGCCCGGCATGCGCTGCTCTTTGCCGCGGCGGCGGAGCTTCGGCTGATCTGATGTTCGGGCATGACGATATGTGCGGCGCCGCCCGCGCCGGGCCTTGTATCGGCAAGCCGAAAACCCCGGGGGCTTGCGTTGACCCCGCCGGCCCGGTAACCGCGCGTCAGTGCAACGG
>JBCBKN010000393.1:0-4063 GCA_038521775.1 Pseudomonadota bacterium
GCCAAGCCCGATCTTCAACTATATCGACGGCGCGGCCGATGATGAGGTCACCTATCGGCGCAACACCGAAAGCTTTGAGCGGTGCGATCTGGTGCCGAATGTGCTGCGCGGGGTGGGCGAGATCGACATGTCCGTCACGGTAATGGGCCAGCGGCTGGAGATGCCGATCTATTGCTCGCCCACCGCGCTGCAGCGTCTGTTCCACCATCGGGGCGAGCGTGCGGTCGCGGCGGCGGCGTCGAAATTCGGCACCATGTTCGGGGTGTCGTCGCTGGGCACGGTCAGCCTGGAGGAGCTGCGCCGCAAGTACCAAACCCCGCAGGCCTATCAGTTCTATTTCCACAAGGACCGGGGGCTGAACCGTGCGATGCTTGAGCGGGCCAAGGAGGCGGGCATCGATGTGCTGATGCTGACCGTCGACAGCATCACCGGCGGCAATCGCGAGCGGGATCTGCGCACCGGCTTTTCGATCCCGTTTCGTCTGACCCTGGGCGGGATGGCGCAGTTTGCGCTGAAGCCGATGTGGGGGATCAACTATGTCACCCATGAGAAATTCGCGCTGCCCCAGCTTGACGATCACGTCGATATGGGCGGGGGTGCGATGTCGATCGGGCGCTATTTCACCGAGATGCTGGACCCCGGCATGGATTGGGATGATGTGGCCCAGATGGTCGACATGTGGGACGGGCAGTTCTGTCTCAAGGGCGTGATGTCGGTGGCCGATGCGCGCCGGGCGGCAGAGATCGGCTGCACCGGCATTGTCATCTCCAACCATGGCGGGCGGCAGCTCGACGGCTCGCGCGCGCCCTTCGATCAGCTTGAGGAGATCGTGGCCGCGGTCGGTGACCGGCTCGATGTGATCATGGACAGTGGCATCCAGCGTGGCACGCATGTGCTGAAGGCGCTCGCGCTGGGGGCCAAGGCGGTGGGCGGCGGGCGGTTCTATCTCTACCCCCTGGCCGCGGCCGGTCAGCCCGGTGTGGAACGCGCGCTGACCCTGATGCGGGCCGAGATCGAGCGGGGCATGAAGCTGATGGGCGCGCGCAGCGTGGCCGAGCTCAGCCGCGAGAACCTGGCCTTCCGCCCCAGTTAGGCGTGCGGAAACACCACCCCATCCATCAGCTTGCGGGCCGTGCGCAGCACTTCGGCGCAGGCGATCTGACCCTCGGGGTCCAGATGGGCCAGCACGGTCAGGGCGCCTGTGGGGTGCTCGATGGCGAGCGTCTTGGGCGATCCTTCGGGGATATGCGCAAGCCCGGCGCCCACAGCCCCAGGTATCAGGCAGGCCGTGGCCACGGTGACCGCTGCCAGCACCCCGATCGTGCTGTGGCAGCGATGCGGGATAAAGCTGCGCGTGGCGACAGCGCCGCCGGCCCGGGGCGGGCTGAGCAGCGTCATTTTCGGCACCGAGGCCTCGGTGACATCGCCCAGCCGCATCATCGGCCCGGCCTTTCTACGCAGCGCTTCGAGCTTTGCGCGCAAGGCGGTGTCGGCTTCCAGCGCCGCGGGCGGCTCCGCGCCCGAAACCCCCAGATCGGCCGCGCGCAGCATCACGCAGGGCATGCCATTGTCGATGAGCGTCACAGCGAGGCCGTCGATCTCGTCGCAGGCCCGGCCGGTCGGCAGCAAGGCGCTGCAGGAGGACCCGGCCGTGTCGCGAAACGCAATGGGGATCGCTGCTGCGGTGCCCGGCACCCCGTCGATCTGCGCCGCACCGGCATAGCACACCCGGCCCCCTGGCGTAGCAACGCGGGCAACGGCGGTCTGGCCGGAGTTTTCCATGAAGATCGTGACCGGCGTTTCGTCGTCGCGCGCCGGCACCAGCCCGCGCTCAATGGCAAAGGGGCCGACCCCGGCCAGGATGTTCCCGCAATTCTGCGCGTCGGTGACGACAGGTTGGCCGGGCATGACCTGCAGAAAGAGGTAGTCGATATCGACGCCGTCGCGCTCGGACGCGCGGATCACCGCGACCTTCGAGGTCAGCGGATCGGCGCCGCCCATCCCGTCGATCTGCCGCGGATCGGGAGAGCCCATGACCGCCAAAAGCAGCGCATCGCGCGCCTTGGGATCGGCCGGCAGGTCCTCGGCCAGAAAATACCCGCCCTTGGAGGTGCCGCCCCGCATCCACATGGCGCGGATGCCGCGCTCCTGGCCGCCCGGGTCCAGAGGCTCAGCCGCCTCACTCATAGCGCAGGCCCTTGGCGGCCAGACGGTCGCGCATGCCGTAAAGGTCAAGACCAAGCTCGCCCGCCGCCAGACGCCGGCGCTTGTCCTCCTCGGCCGCCAGCCGTGCCTCGGCCGCGGCGCGCGTGGCATCGGCCTGGGCTTGGGGCACAACGCAGACCCCGTCATCATCGGCCACGATCACATCGCCGGGGGCGACCATGGCCCCCGCGCAGACAATCGGGATGTTGACCGCGCCCAGCGTCTCCTTGACCGTGCCCTGGGCCGAGATCGCTGTCGACCAGACCGCAAAGCCCATCGCGCGCAGATCGCGCGTGTCGCGCACGCCCGCATCGATGACCAGCGCCCGGCAGCCCCGCGCCATGGCAGAGGTCGCCAAGAGATCGCCGAAATAGCCCATATCGCAGGGCGCGGTCGGGGCCAGCACCAGGATGTCGCCGGGCGAAAGCTGCTCGATGGCGACATGGACCATCCAGTTGTCGCCCGGCGGTGCGGAGATCGTTACGGCACTTCCGGCCAGACCAAGATCCTGCTGGATGGGCCGCATCCGGGCCAACATCAGGCCGGTGCGCCCCTGCGCCTCATGCACGGTGGCAACCCCGGCCGCACCCAATGCGGCAACCGTCTCCGGCGCGGCACGTGCGATGGTCTGGACCACGCGGGCCATCAGCGCGCCACCGGCGGCGTGCCATGGGTGTGAAAGCTCTCGATCGTCTTCAGCCCCCAGGCCTGGCCCTTGCGGCGATCGGCCTCGGTCCAGACCACAGGCTCCCAATCCGGCGCGAGGATCAGCCGCGCACCGGCATTGGCCAGTTCGATGCGGTTGCCCGCAGGCTCCCAGACATAAAGGAAAAAGGTCCCCTGGATCGCGTGCTTGTGGGGCCCGGTCTCGATATGTACGCCTTCCTGCAGGAAGATGTCGGCCGCCCGCAGGATGTCCTCGCGCTGATCGGTGGCATAGGTGAGATGGTGCAGCCGGGCCTGGCCGCCGCCATGCTCCTCGGTGCAGGCCAGATCATAGCTCTTGTTGTTGACCGTGAACCAGCAGCCGCCCAACCGGCCGGTGTCGAGCTGGATAAGCTCGGTCACCCGTGCGCCGAGACATGTCTCCATGAAACGGCGGAAGACGGCGACATCGGCGGCCAGCAGATTGACATGGTCGAGCCGCCGGGGGGCGGCGCCTGTAAACCCGCTGGCGGTGTTCTTCAGTGCGGGTGGGTCGCCTGCCGGGTCAAAGCGCCGCGTCTGCCAATAAAGCTCAAAGACATGGCCGAAGGGATCTTCAAAGCGGAAGGCTGGGCCGTGGCCCGGATCCTCCTCGACCCAGCCATGCACGGGACAGCCCGACGCCTCGACCGCCGCGACCCGCGCGGCCAGCGCCGCGGCGCTCGCACAGCGATAGGCGATATGGCCCACCCCGGTGGTCTCCGCCTCGGTCAGCTTGAGGCTGTGGAACTCATAATCATCCCAGGCGCGCAACCAGGCCACGCCCTTTTCGCGTGCCGAAAGCTTCAGCCCGTAGATGCGGGTGAAGAAATCGAGACTGTCCTCGAACCGGTCGGTCAGGAGTTCGACATGCCCCAGATGGGCAACATCGCCGGTCACGAGCCGCCCCTCATCCCGGCATCTTGTCAAAGCAGGGCACCCCGTCAGCGACGCTGTGAAAGGGCTGCATCTCGTCGCAATTGATCGCCATGGCGGGGACGCCGAAGGCGGTGGGATCGTCGAGCGTGCCGGCCTTCAGGATCTTGTCGCCATTGCCTCGCAGGGTGGCGATATGGGTGCCGCAGGTTGCGCAAAACTCGCGGGTGCGCGGTGCGGGGATGTCGCTGCGGGCAAAGGTTGCCGGGCTGCCCCTGGTGTAGGAAAAGCCCGCCGC
>JBCBKN010000394.1:0-4062 GCA_038521775.1 Pseudomonadota bacterium
TGCTTGAGCGAGGTCGTCCAGTTGGGGAAGTTCACATAGTGATCGCCCAGGTATTCCTCGCCAACGGCAAGCTTGTTGGTCGGCATATAGCCCGAGCCGAGCACCGCAATCTCCTGTCCCTTGGGACCCGAGACAAACTTGATGAAACGCCAGGCCGCTTCCTGCGTGGCCGGGTCGCTGGCAAGGATCATGGCCGCATTGCCGCCGGTGGGCACACCGCCCGTGTCGGTGTTGGCAACCGGGTAGATGCCGGTGACATATTCAAAATTGCCCTCGGCACACTCGCCGAACCGGCGCACACCGGCGGTCGAGGTGAAGTGGATGCCCTTCTTGCCGGCACAGAACAGGGTCGTGCTCTCTTCCTTGGTGACCAGCGGCATGCCGGCTTCTGTGACAAAGCGCGCGGCGAGCTTCATGGCGTTGAGGCCGATCTCGTTGTTCCAGGCCACGGCGGTCTCGTCGGCATTCATCATCGTGCCGCCCTGCTGCTTGATCAGGGCCTGAAAGAGCCAGTCATCCCAGAAATCATGCACATCATAGGACAGGCCGAAAATGTCATCGCCCAGGCCGTTGATGTCGGCGGCCAGCTTGATCATGTCGTCCCAGTTGGTGGGCAGGTTTTCCGGGTCATGGCCGGCCTGGCGGACCAGATCGGCATTGACATGCACGATCGGGGTCGAGGCGTTGAAGGGCATCGCATACTGCACGCCATCGACCGAGCCAAGCGCCAGGATGTTGGGCGCATAGTTTTTCTCAAGCCAGCCCTCGCCCTCGGCCTCGATGAACTCGGTCAGCGGCAAGATCACGCCACGATCCGACAGGATGCGCGCGGCGGGCGGCAGCAGGTGATAGCCGGAATAATAGACATCGGGCATGTCATCGGCCAGCGAGGCGCGCAGGACCGACAGATGCGCCGCGCCGTAATCGGCACCCGGGGCGCGGAAGACGATCTCGACATCCGGGTTGGCTTCCATGAAGGCCTCGGCGATCGGCTTGTGGAAGCGCTGATGGCCGGCCCAGGCGTGGAACACCTCAAGCTGGATTTTCTCCTGGGCGGCAACGCCCGAGGCAAGGGCCGCGGCCAGGCCAAGCGCCAGCGCGGTGGTGGTGGCGAGCAGTTTCATATCTCTCCCTCCGGGTTTGGGGGCTGTGACCCCGGTCCAAGCCCAAAACGCACGCGCTGGGCAGTGGCGACGCGACGATGTTCGATGCAAAAGCCGGGCCCGGCGCTGTGTTCACCGCCAGGACCGATCAGGCCCGGCGCCCGATGCCGGGCGCCGAGACCAGGACAAAACTGTCAGTCTTTGGGCAGCAGCGCTTCGGTCTCTTCGACCAGGGCTTCCAGCGCCTCGTCCGGCTCGATATCGCCGGCCATCAGCTCAAAGAAGATCTCCATCTGCACCCGGCCGATCTTCACGCCATTGGTGCCGGGATAGCCGTAATAGGGCTGGGCCACCCGCACCTGGTTGATCGAGGTCACCCAGTTGGGGTTCTGCTCATAGTGATCGCCGAGAAAGTCCGGGCCCGTGGCCAGCTTGTTGGTGGGCATATAGCCGGTCGCCAGCACCGCCATCTCCTGCGCCGCGGGGCCGGAGATGAACTTCAGATAGCGCCAGGCGGCCGCCTGCTTTTCGGGATCCGAGGCCAGGATCACGGCGACATTGCCCCCCGTCGCGATGCCGCCCGTGTCGGTGTTGGCCACCGGGTAAAGCCCGGTCACATACTCAAAATTGCCCTCGGAGCACTCCGCATAGCCCCGCACCCCGGCGGTGGAGGTGAAATGCATGCCCTTCTTGCCGGCGCAGAACAGGGTCGTGCTCTCTTCCTTGGTGACCAGCGGCATGCCGCCTTCCTTGACGAAACGCACGGCCAGTTCGACGGCGTTCATGCCGATCTCGTTGTTCCAGCCCACCGCGGTTTCATCGGCATTCATCATCGTGCCGCCCTGCTGCTTGATCAGGGCCTGAAAGAGCCAGTCATCCCAGAAATCATGCACGTCATAGGACATGCCGAAGATGTCGTCGCCCAGCCCGTTGATCTTGCCGGCAAGCTCGATCAGCTCGTCCCAATTGGTGGGCAGGTTCGCCGGGTCATAGCCCGCCTCGCGGATCAGCGTGGCGTTGTAATGCACAATCGGGGTCGAGGCGTTGAAGGGCAGGCCATAAAGCACGCCATCCACCCGGCCCAGCGCCAGAATGTTGGGCTCGTAGTTTGCTTCAACCCAGCCCTCGCCTTCGGCCGCGACAAGATCGTCGATGGGCAGGATGACGCCGCGCTCGCTCAGGATCCGGCCCAGCGGGGCGACGAGGTTGAGGCCCGAGTGATAGACATCGGGCATGTCATCGGAGAGCGAGCCGCGCAGAACGGCCAGATGCGCCACGCCATAATCGGCACCCGGGGCACGGAAGATGATCTCGATATCCGGGTTTTCGGCCATGAAGGCCTCGGCGATGGGCTTGTGAAAGCGCTGATGGCTCGGCCAGGCGTGGAAGACCTCAAGCTGGATCTTCTCCTGGGCCAGCGCGCTGCCCGCAAAGGCTCCGGCAAGGCTCGCGGCAAGCACGCTCGCCGCTGCAATCGTGGTTGTGATCGGCGTCATCGGGGGTCTCTCCCTGGTTCCGTGATGTCGGTTACTTCACGCCGGTCATCGTGATGCCCTGGATGAACTGTCGCTGGGCCACGAGGAAGGCGATGATCAGTGGCGCGGAGATGATCGCTGCCGCGGCCATCAGCGAGCCGAAATCGGTGCCGGATTCAGGGTCGAAGAAGAAGGCAACCCCCAGGGGCGGGGTGGCGAGCGTGTCCTTCGAGACCACGATCAGCGGCCAGTAGAGGTCGTTCCAATGCGCGGTGACCGAGAAGATCGAGAAGGCGGCGATGGCCGGCCAGGCCGAAGGAGTGACCACGCGCCAGACGATCTCAAACTCGCTCATCCCATCGACGCGGGCGGCCTGGATGATCTCGTCGGGAAAGCTCTTGAAGAACTGCCGGAAGAGGAAGATCGCAAAGACCGACAGGAAAAAGGGCACCATCAGCGCGAAATAGGTGTTGAGCAGCCCCATGCTGGCAAGCCCCAGATAGAGCGGCAGCGCCGGCGCCTGGATCGGGATGCACAGGCCCAGCAGCACCAGCGAGAACACCACCGGGGCGGCGCGAAAGCGGATCTTGGCCAGCGCATAGGCGCAGGGGATCGAGGTGAGAAGCTGCACGATCAGGATGCCGGCACAGACGATCACCCCGTTGAGCATCATCCGCGGCAGCGGGATCGAGGTGAGCGCATGGCCGTAATTCTCGATGGGCTGAGGGTTCTTGGGCAGCACATCGAGCCCGGCGCTGAAGATCTCATTGCCGGGTTTGAGCGAGGTCAGCAGCATCCACACAATCGGCAGCAGGATGAAGACCACACCGACGATGAGGATCGCGTGGCTGAGCGCCAGCCGGCCATAGGTCCCGATCCGGTGCAGCGCGACAGAAAGCGCGGGCCCTGCCGGGGCCGCGGGATCAGCGGTAATGGACATTGCGGTTGATCACCCAGGCCTGGACAAGCGTGAAGAGCAGGATGAAGGTCAGGAAGGCGACCGTCAGCGCCGCGGCATAGCCCATGCGGAAGTATTGGAAGCCTTCGAGATAGATCGAAAAGAGCAGCACTTCGGACGCGCCGCGCGGCCCGCCGCTGGTCAGCACCACAATGGTGTCAAAGACCTTGAAGGCGGTGATCGAGGTGGTGACGACCACGAACATGGTCGTGGGCCCCAGCATCGGCCAGGTCACCCGGATGAACCGGTCGAACCAGCCATCGGCCCCATCGACGGCCGCTGCGTCGTAAAGATCCGGCGGGATCGCGGTGAGCCCGGCGATGAAGAGGATCATGTTAAAGCCGATGAGCTGCCAGAGCGCGATGACGGCCAGCGAGACCAGCACCACATCGCGGTCGTTGAAAAAGCCGATCGGCTCAAACCCCATGGCGACGATGAGGGCGTTCACCGGCCCGATCTTGCTGTGCAGCACGAAGTTCCAGACGATCGCCATGCCCACCAGCGTGGTGGTCACCGGCAAAAAGAA
>JBCBKN010000395.1:0-4059 GCA_038521775.1 Pseudomonadota bacterium
AGCGATGAGAGCACCACGGTCACGGTCGGCCGCTCGGTCCTGCCGGGGGTGTTTGTCGGCGCAAAGCAGGATCTCGAAGAGGAGGGAGAGAGCGGGGTGACCGTGCAGATCGACCTTTTTGAGGGGATGCGGGTTGAGGCCGAAGCCGGGGTGACGAGCAGCATCGGCCTGACCTGGAGCCGGGATTTCTAGGGGTCTCTTTCCGGCCCCCCTCCCGGCGCGACCCGCCCCGGCGCGGTGCGCACCGCTTGGCATGTCTTTGGAGTGCCCACCCATGTCGCGCCGGGAGGGGGGACGGGCGCGGCCCCCCCGCGCAGGTGGGCGGGCAGGCGGGCGAGACCGGTCAGAGATAGCGCAGACGCTCAAAACGGTGCATGGTCTGAAACCGGCAGAGCTCGGGCGGGCCCAGGGTGATGTCATGCAGGCTGTCGGCATGCCGGGCAAAGAGCGTCGCGCAGAGCGCCTGCACCGCCTGGGCGGCCTCAACCTCCATCCAGCGCAGCAGATAGGCCAGGGTGATGTGGAAGACATAGCTGTCGTGATCGGGGGGTCTGAGCCCGGTCGCGGCGGCAAGCCGGTCGCGGGTGCGGCGCAGCGCCGCCTCCTCGTCAGGTGAGGATCCGGTCAGCCGCAGGCCGATCCCGGCATAGATCCCCTCGGCGCGGAGTTTGTACCGCCGCGGCAGGGAGATGTCGCGCAAGGCCTGGTCGAAATGGGCGGTGACCCGGTCGATGGGCGCATCGAGAGGCAGCGCCGTGGGCCAGCGCTCGGCGCTGCGCTGATGGTCGATCACCCCCTCAAAGACCGTCATGTGAAAGCTTGCCGGGGGCAGATAGGTGAACTGTGCCGCAAAGGGGGCGGCCATCAGCGCGGCCTGGATCGCCTGGAGCGCGTCGAAGGCGGCGCTGTCGGGGTCGAGATGGCAGATCACCGTATTGCCGGGATCGGCCAGCGGCGCCCCGTTGGGGTCGAATTTCACCCCTATCGCGGCCGGCCGGGCGCCGGCGCTCGCCTCCGTTCCCCGCCAGGCTCCGGTGAGATAGGCGATGTCGCCCGGCCGCGCAGCGCTCATCGCGCTTGGCTTTCGGGCGTTTGCGCATGCTGTGGATCGGGCTCTGGCCGTGCCGAGGCGGTCATTGCCAGCCGGCCATCCGCCCCCCGGATCCAAAGCGCAAGGCCGTCGCCCTCGGCCCGTGCACAGGCCTCGAACCGCTCCGGGCAGAAGACCGGGGCGACGGCGCGGAACGCAAAATGCGCCAGATCGGGGCGCAGGCGCGCGGCAAGGTCGATCAGCCGCTGGGCAAGCATCGGGCCATGCACCACAAGGCCCGGATACCCCTCGACCGCGCGGCAATAGGCGAGATCGTAATGGATGCGATGCCCGTTGAAGGTGAGTGCGGAATAGCGAAAGAGCTGCACCGGGTCGGGCGCATAGCGCTCCATCGCCGTTTCGTCCTTTGGTGCCTGGCGTGGCGGGGGCGCTGCGGCATCGGGGCTGGGATCGGGGCTGGGACCTGTGCCGGGGTCGGGGCTGGGGGCTGGGTCTGGGCTGGGGTCGGGGCTGGGGTCTGGACGGTAGACAAGATCCTGACGCTCGCGCAGGGCCAGGCCGGATGGGCCGGTGATCTCATGCAGCAGGGTGACAAAGACCAGCGGCCCGCTGCGCCCGGTCTTGCGCTCGATCGAGGCGATGCGGGAGCTGCGGGTTGCGGCGGCCCCGAGGATGAGCGGGGCGTGCCAGGTGACCGCGCCGCCAGCCCACATGCGCCGCGGCAGGCCGGTGTCGGGGATAAAGCCGCCGGGGCTGTCCTCTGCTCCGCCCGGGCGGGGATGCCCGTCGCGCCCGAGGCGTGCCGGCGGCTGGGCATCCCAGAAATAGGCCCAGTGCCAGAACCGTGGCAGCGACGCGCCGGGGCCAGGCGGCGGGCCCTCGAGATCGAGCGTTGCATGCATGGCCTGGGCGCGGGCCGGGTCGAGCCCGTCGTCACGCGTCACGACGCGTCCGATGGCGGTGTCCAGATCGCTCACGCAGAAACCTCCGTCATTGGGGCAGGCCCGGTCGTTGGCAGTTTTGGTCATTGGGCAGCTTCGATATCCGCGCAGCCGATCCGGGGCTTGTGTGTCGGTCGGCCCGGATGCAGCTGCGGCTTTGTCTTGACCCGCCGCCACGCGCGGCGCAAGCGATGCGATCAAAAGGGCCGCTTGGATCGAGCGCGTGGGCGGGTCGGCTGGTCTTGAGGCTGCGCAGGCACGGCGTGCAACTGATCGGACAGGCCCGGGAAACGGAGCGGCAAAAGGCGATGATGCGATGACGGAGGGCGCGGAGGCCCGAAAGGACATGCGGCCGGTCGAGGAGCGCCTGCGGGTCACCGGGCTTGACCACCTGGTGCTGACGGTGCGCGATGCGGAGCGCAGCTGTCGGTTCTACACCCAAGTGCTTGGCCTGATCGAGGAGCGGTTCACCGGCGCCGATGGTGCGGAGCGGCGCGCGCTGCGACTGGGCGACCAGAAGATCAACCTGCATGTGGTCGGGGCCGAGATTGTGCCACATGCCGATATGCCGCAGGCTGGATCGGCCGATCTCTGCCTGCGCACGCGCGATCCGCTGTCGGGATGGTCGGCGCATCTCGACCGAATGGGTGTGCCTGTCGAGCTTGGCCCGGTTGCGCGGACCGGGGCGCTGGGCCCGATCACCTCGCTTTATCTGCGCGATCCGGACGGCAATCTGATTGAGATTGCGCGCTATGGGCCGTGATGGGTGTGACGAGCCCGATGAGCCTGACGAGCCTGGGGGGGCGGCCTGCCGGGGCATCGAGCCCCGTCGGCCGCGGCCGGGCTGCGCCCGGCGGCGCCTGTGGCCCGGTTGCGCGTCGTTCCGGCGTCGGGCTGCGTGGCGCGTCTGTCAGGCGGCGGCATCCCAATTGGTTCTCGATACGGTGCCCGGGTAACGCTGCCGCGCCACGCCTGTCGCTCACCCCGTTGTTTGTATGTGCGGTTCGAGGCCCGATCCCCACTCATCCATCGGCAGCCGCACCGCCGGCCCGCGCGATGAGCCAGCGGCGCGCGGCGGCATCGGGCGTGAGCGCCGCGGCATGCCGGGCGGCCGCGCTGGCATCACGGCCGCGGCCGAGCTGTCGGAGCGCTTCGGCCCGAACCGCCCACCAGGGCTGATAGTCGCGCGCGGCATCCGCAGCGGCATCGAGCCGCGCCAGAGCGGCGGCGGGCGCGCCCTGCCGGAGCGTCACAGCGGCCTCGCCGCAGAGTGTGGCCATGGTTGGGGCGACACGCCACAAAAGGCGGTAGAGCGCGCTCAACGCGGCCCAATCGGTCTGCCCGGTCCGCGCGCGGTCGGCATGGACCGCTTGAATGGCGGCCTCAAGCTGGAACCGCCCCGGCTGTCGCAGCGCGGCCGCCCGGGCCAGATCGCGCGCGGCCTGGGCGATCATCGCGCTGTCCCAAAGCGCGGTGTCCTGCTCATCGAGCGGCACGAAGCCGCCCTGCGCATCGCGGCGCGCGGCCCTACGCGCATAGGCAAACCGCATCAGCGCCGGCAGGCCCTGCGCCTCGGCGGCATCGGGCATGCGGTGGGCGACGAGATCACCAAGCCAAAGCGCCTCCTGCGCAAGCTCGCGGCGGCCATCCGGATCGTCCCAGGCCAGGCCGAAGGCCACATAGATGGCATCGAGCACGGGATCGAGTCGGTCGGCGACATCGCTGGCCGATGGCAGCGCGAACGGGATGCCGGCCGCCCGGATCTTGGCCTTAGCGCGGCTCAACCGCTGGCCCATCGTGGCCGGGGCGACCAGGCAGGCCCGCGCGATGGAGGCGGCGTCAAAGCCCAGCACGCATTGCAGCATCAGCGGCATATGCGTGCGCGGGTCGATGGCCGGATGCGCCACGGCAAACATCAGCTTCAAGCGCTCATCGGGCAGGGTGTCGCCAGCCGCGCCAATTGCACCAGTTGCGCCGGGGGCTTCGGGGTCATCGGGATCGGGCAGGGCCATACGCTCTTCGCTCAGAAGCTCCAGCGCCGGCACCGCGCGCGCGGCGACTGCCGCA
>JBCBKN010000396.1:0-4026 GCA_038521775.1 Pseudomonadota bacterium
CGTTTTTGCTTGACTTGCCGCGCGCTCTTCGATAACAGATCCGCACGCTGCCAGAGATGGGAGCGAAATGGCCTCGGTCGCTGACGCGCCGGGGCTTTTTTGTTTGGGTCGACCCCGCGCGGGCGACATCGCACATCAAACCGAAAGGCAATACTGACGTGTCAGAGGCCCCTCTGCGACACGCGAGGCTTCTCTATGCGATGATGGCGGAGTCGCTGGCCGAAGCCATCCAGGCCCTGCGTTCACAGGCAAGCGACCGGGCGCAGGCCAAAGAGCAGCTTGAGGTCATTCGCCTCCACCAAAAAGCACTTCAGACAGTTATTGATCTAGAGGTTGGACTTGAAAAGCGTGCCGACACAGAAAGCGCAGGAGGCTCCGGAGAGCTCGACCTTGACGCCGCACGAGACGAAATCCATCGGCGAGTTTCTGGCATCCGTGCCGAACTCGGTGTTTGAGCGGTTTCTCTCGGAGCTCAGTCCGAACGCCCTGATGTCGATGCCCTGGATCTTTGACATGTGGGCGCTTGCCGGGCACCAGCTTCCGCCCGAGGGCGACTGGACGACCTGGGTCATTCTGGGCGGGCGCGGCGCGGGCAAGACGCGGGCGGGCGCGGAATGGGTGCGCCGTCAAGTTGAGGGCGCGCGGCCCAGCGATCCCGGGCGGTGCCGGCGGGTGGCGCTGGTCGCCGAAACCCTCGATCAGGCGCGCGAGGTGATGGTCTTTGGCGAGTCGGGCATTCTGGCCTGCAGCCCGGGAGATCGGCGCCCGCAATGGCAGTCGAGCCGCAAGCGGCTGGTCTGGCCCAATGGTGCCGAGGCCCGGGTGTTCTCGGCCTCCGACCCCGAGAGCCTGCGCGGCCCGCAGTTTGACTGCGCCTGGTCCGACGAGCTTGCCAAATGGAAGAAGGGCCGCGCAGCCTGGGACATGCTGCAATTCGGGCTGCGGCTGGGCGACCGGCCGCGACAGGTCGTGACGACGACGCCGCGGGCGAACCGGCTGCTGAACGATATCCTTGAGGCCGATCACACGGCATCGACCTCGGCGCCGACATGGGCAAACCGGCGCAACCTGTCGGAGGGTTTCGTTGAGCGGGTACAACAGGCCTATGAGGGCACCCAGCTCGGCCGGCAAGAGATCGACGGCACGCTGATGGAGAGCCTGCCAGGCGCGCTCTGGACGCAGGGTCAGTTCGATCGGCTGCGCGGCCGGCCGCCGGAGCTTGACCGCATCGTTGTGGCGGTTGATCCGCCGGTGACATCGGGCGATGCGGCCGATGCCTGCGGCATCATCGTGGCCGGGGTGTCGTTTGACGCGGATCCCAAGGCCTGGACGGGCTGGATCCTTGCCGATGAAACCTGCGAGGGCGCGCATCCCCAGATCTGGGCCGAAACAGCGGCCAAGGCGGCGCATCGATGGCGGGCCGACCGGGTCGTTGCCGAGGTCAATCAGGGCGGCGAACTGGTCGAGACGGTGCTGCGCCAGGTCGATCCGATGCTGAGCTATCGCGGCGTGCGCGCCTCGCGCGGCAAGGTTGCCCGCGCCGAACCGGTTGCCGCGCTTTATGAACAGGAGCGTGTGCTGCATGCGGGGCGGTTTGACAAACTGGAAGACCAGATGTGTGCAATCACGCAGGAGGGCTTTCAGGGGCGCGGCAGCCCAGACAGGGTGGATGCGCTGGTCTGGGCGCTCACCGATCTGATGATCGAACCGGCACGCGCCTGGCGGGCGCCCGGTATTCGCCGGCTTTAGGGCACGCACAACGTCATCGACCTCGGCCACGCTCGGCTGCCCGTTTCGGGCGGCCCGGTAAAGCGCGGCTGCGGACCAACCACGGACCAGTCCGGGAGATCCACAAAGATGGTTCTGAGATTGAGGCGCGCCGCCCCAGAGGCCCCGCGCGAGCAAAAGGCGTCGGCGGCGGGTCCGGTGATCGCATTCCAGGCCGCCGGCCGCCCCGTTTGGACACCGAAGGATGCAGCCTCGCTGACCCGCAGCGGCTTTATGGGCAATGCGGTCGGGTTTCGCTGCGTCAAGGTCGTGGCCGAGGCGGCTGCCGCGATCCCGCTGACGGTCAGCGAAGGCGGCGTGCGCTATGACACGCATCCGGTGCTGGACCTGCTTGCACAGCCCAACCCGGCCCAGTCCGGCCCGGCGCTGCTTGAGGCCTTTTTCGGCCAGATCCTGCTCAGCGGCGACGGATACCTGGAGGCGGCCGGGTTCGACATGGAGGCCTGCCCGCGCGAGCTGCATGTTCTGCGCTCGGACCGCATGCGGGTCATTCCCGGCCCCGACGGGTGGCCGCTTGCCTTCGAATACACGGTCGGCGGCAAGAAGGTGCGCTTTGACATGAAGGCCGAGTTGGCCCCGGTCATGCATTTGCGCGCCTTCCACCCGCAAAACGACCATTATGGGATGTCGCCCTTGGAGCCGGCCTCGGCGGCGGTTGATGTGCACAATGCCGCAACCCGCTGGTCGAAATCGCTGCTCGACAATGCGGCCCGTCCTTCGGGCGCCATCGTCTATCGCGGTTCGGATGGCGGCGGCACCCTGCAGGCCGACCAGTATTTGCGCCTGGTCGAAGAGCTTGAGTTGAACCATCAGGGCGCACGCAATGCCGGACGCCCGATGCTGCTCGAAGGCGGGCTTGACTGGAAGCCGATGGGCTTTTCGCCCTCGGACATGGAGTTTCATCGCACCAAGGAGGCCGCGGCGCGGGAAATCGCGCTTGCCTTCGGGGTGCCGCCGATGATCCTGGGCCTGCCCGGCGACAACACCTATGCCAATTATCAGGAGGCCAACCGCGCCTTTTACCGGCTGACCGTGCTGCCGCTGGTCAACCGTCTTGTCGCGTCGATGTCGGGTTGGCTGTCGCGCTTCTGGGATGTGCCGCTGACAATCGCGCCGGATCTCGACGCGGTTCCGGCGCTGTCGGTTGAGCGCGATGCGCTTTGGAAGCGGATCGCTCAGGCCGATTTCCTCAACGATGCCGAAAAGCGCCAGCTCCTTGGCCTGGCGCGGGCCGAAGACGGCGCGGACAGCCCGGTATGAGCATTGCCCCGCGACGCACCGGGTCGCGCTTTCTGTATGAGCCGTTCGGCTCGGCACATGCCCGCATCGAGACGCATGAGCGGGTGACGGCCGAACGCTGGACGGCGCTAGAGCGGCGGCTGCGCAGCATCGAGGCCGCGCTCGACCGGTTGGAGAAGCGAATGTGGCTCGCGGTCTACGGGGTCACCGCGGTCATGGTCTCGCAAGTGATTTACACGGTCTTTGCGCGGGCGGTTCCGTGATGCGCGACAGAAACTGGAGAGATGCAGCATGGGCATGACATCGGGGATCGGGCTGGAAACGAAGTATCAGAGCTTTGAGACCAGCGCCGCTTTGTGCGGAGAGGCAGAGATTGCCGGCTACGCCTCGCTGTTTGGAATCGCCGATCAGGGTGGGGATGTGGTCGCCCCGGGCGCTTATGCGCCGGGTCTCAAGCGTCTGGCGGCAAGCGCGCGCAGCGTCAAGATGCTCTGGCAGCACGATCCTGCCCAGCCGATCGGCATCTGGGACGAGCTGCGCGAGGATGAGCGCGGGCTGTTTGCGCGCGGCCGGATCCTCACCGGCGTGCAACGCGGCGCCGAGGCGCTGTCGCTCATGAAAGCCGGGGCCATCGACGGTTTGTCGATTGGCTATCGCACCATCCGCGCCGAAAAGACCGCGCGCGGACGCTCACTTCTTGAAATCGACCTTTGGGAGGTATCGCTCGTGACGTTTCCGATGCTTCCCGAGGCGCGGGCGCTCTCAACATCCCAAAAAGGGGATGCGGAGTTCGTCACCGCGCTGGCGCAGGCCTTTTCAAAGGCCCGGGCCGAGCTGGCGTGATCCCCACGCCTCATCCAACCGTCATCATATGAAGGACATTTCGATGACAGATCCCCGGATTGCCACTCCGGCCCAAGCGCCCGCGGCACCTGAGGGACCGACCGTGGAGATCAAAAGCGCCATGGCCGGCTTCTTCAGGGAATTCGACGAATTTCA
>JBCBKN010000397.1:0-3960 GCA_038521775.1 Pseudomonadota bacterium
CAAAAGCCCCAGACCCGCGATGCGCAGCCATCCGCGCAACCGGGGGCCGGGGCGCAGCGCCGCGATGCGCGTCAGCGCATGACCCAGGCGCGCCGTCAGCATGCGCATCGACCGGGGGCTGCGCGGGGCGCTCCCGCCTCAAGCCGTGCCGCGCGCCCCAGCCAGGCGCGGCCTTGGCCGGCACCCGCCATCGCGCAAAGGCGCAGGGGCAAGATCACGGCGCAGACCCCTCGGGCGCGAGACCGCCATAAAGGGCCGCCATATCCCGGGCGACGCGGTCCCAGGAGTAATGCCGCTGGGCAAGGCTGCGCGCCTCGGCGACAAAACCCGCGCGGGTCTCCTCCGACCAGGTCAGGATCTCGTGGATCTTGCGCAGCCAGGACGCAGCATCGCCGGGCGGCAGCAGAAACCCGGTTTGCCCATCCATCACAGCATCGGTGAGGCCGCCTTCCGCCGCGGCAAGGACCAGACCGCCGGCCGCGGCGCCCTCAACCGCAACCAGGCCAAACCCCTCATATTCGCCATTCGGCATCACCAGGTTTGGCACGACCACGCAGAGCGCGCCGGCATAGGCGCGCATCAGCGCCGCGTGCTGCAGATGACCGAGAAACCGCACCCGAGGGTCGGTGAGCGCGCGCGCCTCGGCCGCATTCCAGATCGTGCCGGCAACATCGAGGCCGATCTCTGCGGGAAGTTCGGGCAGGACATTGCGCACGAACCAGGAGAGGCCCTTGCGCTCCACAAGGCGGCCCGAAAAGAGCAAGCGGCCGCTCCGCTCAGCCGAGACCGGCGGAGAGACCTCGGCGGCAAGCGGCACGACCCGGATGTCGCGAAACCCCAGCCGCGCGGCACGCTGTGCGGTCGCTGCGGAATTGGCCACGAGACAGGCCCTGCGCAACAGCCGCGCCCCAAGCCGGACATAGACGCTGTAGCCGCGCCCGCGCAGCCCGCCCCGCAGCCCGTAGGCGATGTCGGTTCCATGGGCTGAAATCAGCACCTGGCAGCGCCGGCTGCGCATCACCGCCATCAGCGCCAGCGGCCAGATCGCCACATCCGCGACATGCAGGATTGCCGTCGGTTTGCGGGCGGTGAGCACTCCCAGGCCGGTGCGCAGGCCCCAGGCCAGCAGCGCGCCCGCCGAGGGCACGGACCCGTCGGCCCGACCCGGCAGAACCAGGCGATGCACCTGCAGATGCGCGTCCAACGCCTGGCAGAGCTTGAGCGAATAGGTCTCCATCCCGCCCATTGCCGGCGGCCATTTGCGCGAAACGAAGGTGACGCTTCGGTTCTGCGCCATGGGCTGGACCTGCAACTTCTTTCTTTGCGCGGCACGCCGAGGGGCCATGCGCTCTGCGGCGGCGATCCTAGGCCAAGCGGATGCGCCAGCCAAGCGCTCCCATTGCCCGGCGATATCGGTCTGGCGGTGCGGCAGGCACAGCGCTGTTGCCTTGGGCAGCGAGGGGCCCGCCCCTCTCCGTCTTGGCGGGCGTGGGCACGGTGCGCTTGACAGGCCGTGCCGCGACCCGCAGCTTGTCCGGACAAATCGAACGGGGATGCGGGTGGTTGCAGAGCTCAGCTGGCCCGGCGGCGCGTCGCTCGCGCTGTCGCTGGTGGTCAATGTCGAGGAAGGCTCGGAGATGACAGTCGCCGATGGCGACAAGAAGCCCGAGCCGGTCGACGAGCTTGGCGTGGCGCTGGGCATTCCGATCCGCAATTATGTCAACGAATCCAACTATCAGTATGGGATCCGTGCGGGCGGCCCCCGGATCCTCACGCTGCTGGCGCGATATGGCGTGACCACCACGGTGACCGCCGCGGCGCTGAGCCTGGAGCGCGCGCCGGCGCTGACCCGGCAGATCGTCGATGGCGGGCATGAGGTCGCGGCGCATGGCTGGCGCTGGATCCACCAGTTTTCCTATGATGAGGCGCGTGAACGCGAGTTCATCGAGCGGGCGGCCAGCTCGATCGCAGCGACAACCGGGCAGCGCCCGCAGGGCTGGCTGAGCCGGTATCTCCACACGCCCCACACCCGGCGCCTGTTGGTCGAGCAGGGGTACACCTATCACATGGATGATCTGTCCGACGATCTGCCGCGCTGGGAGCTGCCCGAGGGCGCCGAGCGGCCGCTGGTCTGCGTGCCCTATGCGCTCGACACCAATGATATGAAATTCTGGACCGCGCCGGCCTACACCCCGCAGGCCTGGCTCGACTATGCCCGGCATTCCTTTGACTGGATGCTGGCAGAGGCGATTGCGGAAGGCCCGCGGATGCTCTCGGTCGGGCTGCATCTGCGCATCATCGGCCGGCCTGGCCGGATCTGGGCGCTGGAGGGGTTTCTGGCCCATGTCACCGCCGCCGCCCCGACCGATGTCTGGATTGCCTCGCGCGGGGCGATTGCGCAGCGTTTTGCCGAGTGCTGCCCATGGAAAGGCTAGCGCATGGGCGGCGGGTTGGCCCGCGCCCTGATGGAGGCACTGGCCGCGCGCGCACCGCTTTTCATGGCGGCGGGGGTGGCGATCGGCCTGGCCCTGCCCGCGCTTGCCCAGGCCGTGCGCCCCGCCGTGGTCAGCGTGTCGATCCTGATGGTGGTGCTGTCCATGCTTCGGGTCGATCCGGGGCGTCTTTTTGCGGTGCTGCGCCGGCCGATGCTGGTTGCCGCGGCGGCGTTTCTCTCGCTGGTCGTGCTGCCGGTTCTGGTCGCGGCCCTGGCCGCCGGGGCGGGCGCGCCGGCATGGCTCGCCGCGGGCCTTGCCTTGGCTGCCGCCGCCCCGCCGCTCAGCTCTGCCGCGGCCTTTGCCATTCTGGTGCGCATCGATCCGGCCAATGTCATTGCGATCTCGCTTCCGGCCACCTTGGTCGCACCCGGCACGGTGTGGCTGGTTGCGCAGACAGCGCCGGGGCTGGGCGAAGGGGTGGAGATCACCGCGCTGGTCGTGCGGCTGTCGGCCATCATCCTGGGTGCCTTCGGCTTGGCGCTGGTGTTGCGCCGGGTGGTGGGTGCGGCGCGCATCGACGGTCTGGCCCGCCCGCTCGATGCCGCGATGGTGCTGCTTATGGTCGTCATCGGCATCGGGGTGATGCACGATATCGGCCAGGCGCTGCGGGCCGATCCGGTCGGCTGGGCGGGCATGTTTCTGGCGACATGGGCGCTGGGGCTCGCCTCGCTGGGGCTGGGCGTGGCGCTGTTCTGGCCGGCCGGGCGGGATCTGGCCTTTGCCGCCGGGCTATGCGCCTCGATCAAGAACATGGCGGTGATGGTCGCGGCGGTGCTCGACACGGTCGACCCGCGGATCGCGCTGGTCATTGTGACCGCCCAGCTGCCGATCTTCGTCGCGCCGCTGGTGATGCGGCCGTTTTTTGCGCAGCTGCGGCGCATCGGACGGCAGATGTGAGGGCCGCGCGATGAGCAAATCCGGCAAGACCCCCGCAGGTGCGGACGCGACCGGGGCTAGACCGGGGCCCAAATCGGGGCCCAGTTCGGGCGCCATGGCGGGGGCTGAACGGCTGGCGGCGCTTGCGGCGCGCTGGTCGGCCCGGCTGGGCGGTGCGGTGATCCTGTTTGCGGCCATTCTGGTGACGGCCGAGGTTGCCAACCGCAATCTCGAGCCATGGCTGGGCCTGGGCATCAAGCTCCACGCTTTTGAGCTTACGAATTACGCTTTTGCCAGCGCGGTCGCCTTCGGCTTTGCCTATGCGCTGACCGAGCGATCCCATATCCGCATCGATCTGCTCTATGCCCGCCTGCCGCTGGGGCTGCGGGCGGGGCTTGACGCGGCCGCCCTTTTGGCGCTGGCGGTGCTGAGCACGGGCATGGCCTGGCAGGGCTGGCGGGTGGTGGCGCGCAGCGCCGAGCTTGGTGCACGGCCCAATGCGACGCTCGACCTGCCCCTGGCCATTCCGCAAGCGCTCTGGGCCGTGGGGCTGAGCTGGTTTGCCGCGGTGGCACTCCTCCTGGCCCTG
>JBCBKN010000398.1:0-3955 GCA_038521775.1 Pseudomonadota bacterium
GCATATTGCTCAGCGGCGCCACCTGATTGCGGCCGATCGCAACGAAGGGGCGCTGAAAGCCGCCGCGCAGGATCTCGGCCACCGCACCGCGCGGATCGCGGATCGGCACCCATTTGTCGCCCGCGCCCGGGCGCCAGGCATGGCGCAGCAGACGCATACAGGGAACGCCCTGTTCCGCCGCCACATCGGCCACTGCACGTTCGAACGCTGTCGACCAGGGATGCACCGCGATGACCACGGCAGCCGCGCCTTTCAGCAGATCGGCGATATCGGCGCGACGCTCGATGATCAGCTGGATGCCCGGTTGCGGATTGTCCGGGATCGGTTGGCCCGGTGCCCGAACCAGAACGGTGTCTATCCCGAATCGGTTGCGAAGCCGCGAGGTCAATTCCTCGCCTTCTGTCAGCCCGCCAAGCACGAGCACGCGTTTGTCAGTTCCCACCATTGCACACTACACTTTCAAAAAACTGTTCTCTAACATAGCAGGAGTTTCATGAAGGGTCTGCTATCTGGAGATTGTAATGCGTTCGCCCTATCTACCGCTGGTCGCTGCGCTGACCATCGCAGGTTGTAGTCTCGATACCGAGGAGGCCGCCGTCAACCCTTTAGAAACAGTTGAGGACGAATCGGCCGAGCGTCCCGCGATCCAGTTCGACCGCGTGGCCATCGTCGAAAGCCTCGAGATCGGGCAGGCCCATCTCGGGATGATCGCCCAGGTTTCTGCGTTGGCGTCGATGCAGGGCTACTTTGCTCCCGAATTGCGGCTGATCGATGACGGCCGGCCGGATGCCGAGGGCTACATCGTGATGGAGTTCGTTGCCCGCCCGCCGGACGCCACGGCATTGGAGGCCGCGCTGGCCACCCGTCGGCTGGTCGCGGCGCTGTTCGTGCCCGAGGCGCTGGCCGCGGCCGCGCAGGGTGTTCGTGTGCTGGGCGCCGAAAACAGCGTGGCGCGCCCCTTCTGATCTGAACCGGTGGGAGAGAGCGCATGCGCAGCGCCGATATTGCGGTTGTGGGAGCGGGGATCGCCGGGGCCGGCGTCGCCGCGCATCTCGCCCCGCATGCCAGTGTTGTGCTGTTGGAGCGCGAAGAGAGGCCGGGCTATCACACCACCGGACGCTCGGCGGCGGTCTTTGCCGAAAGCTATGGGCCGCCCCCGATCCGGGCGCTGACCCGCGCCTCGGCTTCGTTTTTCGAGGCGCCGCCCGAGGGGTTCGGCCAGCTTTTGTCGCCGCGCGGCATTCTGATGATCGCGCGGGACGACCAGCGCCACGTGCTTGATGGGCTGATCGCGGAGCTTTCGGGCGAATCCGAGGTCGCCTTGCTGGACGAGACTGCCTTGCGCGCGCGCCATCCGCTGCTGCGCCCGGGCTATGCGGTGGCGGGCATGGAAGACCCACGCGGTCAGGACATCGATGTCGCCGCACTCCATCAGGGATATCTGCGGGCCATGCGGGCGGCCGGCGGCCTGCTGGTCACCCGGGCGGAGGTCAGCGGCCTTGCCCGCGATGGCGGCGGCTGGCGGGTCGACACCGCAGACGGGCCGGTCCTGGCCGGCATTGTGGTGAACGCGGCCGGGGCCTGGGCCGACGGTCTGGGGCAGATGGCCGGGGCGCGCGCCATCGCTCTGCAGCCCAAGCGGCGCACCGCGCTGATCGTGCCGGCGCCCGCCGGGCTCGACCCCGCGCCCTGGCCGATCACCGTCGATGTCGAGGAGCAGTTCTACATCAAGCCCGATGCCGGGCGGTTCCTGATCTCGCCTGCCGACGAAACCCCCTCTCCGCCCTGCGACGCGCAGCCCGAGGAGCTCGACATCGCGCTCTGCGTGGACCGGATCGAAACCGCCTTTGATCTGCAAGTGCGCCGGATCGAGGCGAAATGGGCGGGGCTGCGCAGCTTTGTGGCCGACAAGGCGCCGGTCTGCGGGTTCGACCCGCAGGTCGAGGGGTTCTTCTGGCTGGCCGGGCAGGGCGGCTATGGCATCCAGTCCGCCCCGGCCCTGTCCCGCCTTGCCGCCTCCCTGGTGCGGGGCGAGGCGATGCCGGCCGATATTGCCGCGCAAGGCCTGGATGCGGCCGAAATCGCGCCCGGGCGGCCGGGGCTGGTCACTCCCGCGGCGGCAGCGCCGTGAGATAGGCGGCAATCGCGGCCCGGTCCTCGGGCGGCAGCTTGGCGGTGTTTTCGATGACCGCGACCATGGACCCGCCCGCGCTGTCAAAATCGGGGGTGAAGCCGCTTTCCAGGTAATAGGCGATGTCGCTTTCCGACCAGGTCAGCTTGGCCGGCGTGATGTTGGGAATGCGCCCCGGCCCGTCCGGGTTGGGGCCGCCGGCCATCCAGCGCGCCATGTCGAGCCCGCCCAGCGCGTCGCGGGGCGTGTGGCATTCCGCGCAATGCCCCGGCCCTTCGACAAGGTAGCGCCCGCGAAGCGCCGCCTCGCTGAGCCCGTCTTCGGGCAGCACCGGATCGGGCGTGGCGTAAAGCAGCTTCCACAGGCCGATCCCCCGGCTGATCGAAAAGGGAAAGCCCAGCGCGTGTGGGGCGCTTGGCGTCGCGTCGGCCGGCAGGGTTTTCAGATAGGCAAAGAGGTCGAGCAGATCGCCATCGCGCGTCCGCGCATAGGCGGTGAAGGGAAAGGCGGGATAGTAATGCCGCCCATCGGGTGCCGTGCCCAGTTTCATGGCCGACAGGAAATCGGCCGCGCTCCACGCCCCGATGCCATGCGTTGCGTCGGAGGAGATGTTGGGCACCGCGAAGGTCCCGAATTCCGAATGGATCAGCAGCCCGCCGGCCAGCACGGTCTTGTCACTCGCCCCTGGTGCGACATGGCAGGAGGCGCATCCGCCGATCGCAAAGACCAGCGCCCCGTTTTCCAAATCGGGCGTATGGGCCGGGACATCCGCCTCGGCCACCCGCTCAGCCCCGGTGACGTACCAGCCCAGCCCGGCCGCGATGACGGCCAGGGCCAGAAGACCCCGCCACAGCATCAGCGCTTGATGCGATAGGTCCTGTGGCAGCTGCCGCAGTTCTGCGTGACCGCCTGAAACTGCGCGCCGAACTGCTCGATGGTGCCGATGGGGGCTGCCAGCGCCAGTTCGGTGTCGGCGATGAACTTGGCCGAGGCCTCGCGGAAGCCGGCGCGATCCTCCCACACCGCGGGCGCGGCATCGGAATCCGCCGCCTGGCTGTCCTCGGGGAACATCCGGAAAAACCCGAGCGCGCTGGTGTGCAGCGTCAGCAGCACCGCCCTGCCGGTCATCGGGTCATAGTCGATCTCGCCCTTCATCATCCGCGCCCCGATGCCGGTGGCCTGGCCGACATTCTTCATGGCTGCGGTGCGCAGCGAAATCGGGTCGGTGATGTCGGTCTCGCGGTGATTGTCATGCGCGAGGGCAATGCCGGCTGCGGCGATCAGGCCCGCGGCGGCAAGGGTCAGGCTGCGTTTCATAACGTGGCTCCCTGCTGGCAAAGGGCGTTTGGCCCTCTGGCTGATGGGATGCTATTCCATTTTGTGGAACCAGAAAAGCGTCGCCTAGCCAAGCTGGGCCGGCAGCCACAGCACAATGGCCGGAAATGCCACAAGCAACGCAATCGTGATCGCGTCGGCAATGAAAAAGGGTGTCACGCCCTTAAAGACGTCCTGGACCGAGAGATCGGGCCGCACGCCGGCCACCACAAAGCAGTTGAGCCCGATGGGCGGGGTGATCAGGCAAAACTCGGCCATCTTGACGACCAGAATGCCGAACCAGACCGCGCAGAGCGGGCCGGACATGCCAAAGGTGCTGTCGGCGGCCGACACGAACTCGCCGCCATTGAGGGCCATGACCGCCGGATAGACCACGGGCAGGGTCAAAAGCAGCATGCCGATGGCGTCCATGAACATGCCAAGCACCGCATAGGCGAGCAGGATCATCACCAGGGTGAGTATCGGCGACTGGTCCAGCGAGGTGATCCA
>JBCBKN010000399.1:0-3954 GCA_038521775.1 Pseudomonadota bacterium
TTTCGACCGGCATGCCGACATCCAGGAAAAGGATCTCGATGAGCGGATGCACACCACGCCCTGGTTTCATTCCACCAATCTGCCCAATGTGCCGGCCAAGAACCTGGTGCAGGTCGGCATTGGCGGCTGGCAGGTCCCGCGCGAGGCGGTGAAGGTGGCCCGCGACCGCGAGACCAACATCATCACCATGGGCGATATGGAGAAGATGGGGATCGACAGGACCGCCGAGATGGCGCTGGAGATGGCCTGGGACGGGGCCGACATGGTCTATATGTCGTTTGATATTGACAGCATCGATTGCGGGTTCGTGCCGGGCACGGGCTGGCCCGAACCGGGCGGGTTTTTGCCGCGCGAGGCGCTGGCGTTGGCAAGCAAGGTGGCCGCCGAGGGAATTTGCGGGATGGAGCTTGTTGAGGTGAGCCCGCCCTATGACACCTCCGACATCACCGCGCTGATGGGCACGCGGGTGATCGTCGATGTGCTGGGCTCCATGGTCTCGGCCGGCAAGATGGGGGCGCATCGCGGGCTGATCGACAAACCCGTCAGTCTGCCCATGGGCGCGTATGACCCGGCGCGGGACGGGCCGCGCTGGACCACACGGGCGGGAGGCCCGAAATGAGCGACAGTCTGGAGGCCGGTCGAACGCTCTCTGAAGAGCTCAATCCAGGCATGGAGGCGGCGTTGGACGCGCGCTACGGGCATCTGTTGCCCGGCATGGCCGAGAGCGTGGTCGATTTTGCCTATGGGCGGCAATACGCCCGGCCGGGCCTGCCGCTGCGCGCCCGCTATCTGGCCACGATCGCGGCGCTGACCGCCTTGGGCGGACAGACCGCGCCGCAGCTTCGGGTCAATATCATGGGCGGCCGCAAGGCCGGGTTGAGCCGCGAGGAGATTGCCGAGGTGATCTGGCAGATGGCGCTTTATGGCGGGTTTCCCGCCGCGATCAACGGGCTGAACACGGCGCTGGCGGTGTTTGCCGAGGAGGATGCAGATGCCCCATGACATTGTTGGCGGCCATGTGGGACACAACCATGCGGCCGAGCATCTGCACAGTCATGGCAAGCCCGAGGATGCGGCGGCCGAGCTGCAGGTGCTTTCCGATCAGTTCATCGACGGGTTTCGCCAGGCCGCCGACAAGATGGCCTTTCTGCGGCTGGCCGCTGTGCCGCTGGAGCGGCCGGATCCCGAAGGCGGGCCGTCGCTGAAGCTGGTGGATGTGGAGATCACCACCGCCTGGCAGGTGGGCACCGCCTCGCCCGGTTTCGGGACGCGCGAGCTGAGCTATCTGCCCTTTCCCGGCGCGATGATTGCCGAGCGGACGAATATGGGGCTGATCTATGTGTCGCTCGACCGGCGCGATGTGCTGGATCTGCGCGATTTTCTGGCGGCGCGGCATGGTGCGGCGCCAAGCTGACGAAGCGTTGCCCGCGCGGCGGCGGCGGCGCCTCCGGCGGGAGTATTTGGCCCAAGAAGAAGCGGCGCGGGCGGGCTTTGGCAGGCGGGCGTAGGCGGGCTGGCGGGCGCTTGCGAGAATGGCCGCGCCGGGCAGGGATGGCAGGCGCGTCAGACGCGCCGTTCGGTGTCCGGATCGAAGAGATGGATGTCGGCTGCCATGACGCTGACCTGGAAATCTCCGGATGGCGGCGGGAGGCCGGCATCGGTGCTGATGACGATGGGGGTTCCGTTCAGAACGCCATGCACCAGGCGCGTGGCGCCCAGCTCTTCCACCGCCTCGAGCCGAACCGGCAGGCCCTGCGGCGAGGGCACGATCTTTTCGGGCCGGATGCCGACTTTCACCGGGCCCTGGGCCGGGCTGTCGAGCGGCATTTCATAGCCTGCCAGATGCAATGCGCCGCCGGCCATCTCGCCGGGCAGGATGTTCATCGCCGGCGCGCCGATGAAGCTTGCCACGAAGATCGAGGCGGGCCGGGCATAGACCTCGGCCGGGCTGCCGATCTGCTCGACCTCGCCCAGATTGAGCACCACGATGCGGTCGGCCAGCGTCATCGCCTCGACCTGATCATGGGTGACATAGATCGCGGCCACCCCAAGCTCGCGCTGCAGCTTCTTGATCTCCAGCCGCATCTGGTTGCGCAGCTTGGCATCGAGGTTGGAGAGCGGCTCGTCGAAAAGAAAAAGCGCCGGGTCGCGCACGATGGCCCGGCCCATGGCCACACGCTGACGCTGCCCGCCTGACAGCTGGCTGGGCTTGCGGTCGAGAAACTCGCCGATCTGCAGAAGCTTGGCCGCCTCATCGACCTTGCGGTCGATCTCGGCCCGCGGGGTGCCGCGGTTCTTCAGCCCATAGGCGAGGTTCTTGCGCACCGTCATATGCGGGTAGAGCGCGTAGTTCTGAAAGACCATGGCGATGTTGCGGTCGGCAGGCTCCACCTCGTTCACGCGGCTGCCATTGATGCGCACCTCGCCTTCGGTGACGCTTTCCAGCCCCGCGACCATGCGCAGGAGCGTGGATTTCCCGCAGCCCGAGGGCCCGACAAAGACGACCAGTTCGCCCTCGCCCGCCGTGATGTCGACGCCTTTGACGGCCAAGGCGCCGTTGGGATAGCGCTTGACGGCACCGTTGATCTCAAGCGTCGGCGTGCCGACCACCCCGTCTCTCATGGCGTGTCCCTCACTTCTCGGTCTCCACCAGGCCCTTGATGAACATGCGCTGGAAGAACACCACGACCAGCACCGGAGGCAGCATGGCGAGGATCGCCAGCGCCAGCGCCTCGTTATAGTCGGGGATGTTCGAGCCGATCATCACCTGCATGATCTGCCGGATGCCGCGCACGATGGTGAAATAGCCCTCATCGGTCGTCATCAGGGTGGGCCAGAGATACTGGTTCCAGCCCACCACGAACATGATGATGAAGATCGCCGCGATCATGGTCTTGCTCAGCGGCACCAGGATGTCGACGAAGAACCGGAACGGGCCGGCGCCATCGATGCGCGCGGCCTCCAAAAGCTCATCGGGCACCGATTTGAAGAACTGGCGAAAGAAGAAGGTGCCCGTGGCCGAGGCGATCAGCGGCACGATCAGGCCCCAATAGGTGTTGAGCCCGCCCACGCTGCGCACCACCTCATAGGAGGGAAGGATGCGCACCTCAAGCGGCAACAGCAGCGTGGCAAAGATGACCCAGAAAAAGAAGCTGGCCAGCGGAAAGCGGAAATAGACGATGGCATAGGCCGCGAGCATCGAGACCACGATTTTGCCGATGGCAAAGCCCAGCCCCATGATCACCGAATTGGTCAGCATCAGCGTGCCGGTGATCTGCTTGGTAAAGCCCGATTCCAGGAACAACACCTCCTCATAGGTGTTGAGGAAATTCCCGCCCCAGCCGACCTGCAGCCCATCGCGGTGGATGGTCACCGGGTCATAGGTCGAGGACATGAAGGCCACGATGAGCGGCCCCATCATCAGCGCGCAGCCCAGAAGCAGCACCACATGGTGATAGATCTGGCGGCGCAGCGCGGGGGTGAACCCGCCGGCAACCGGGGCTGCGGCTTTGTCCCGTGGCGTAGAGGCGGCAAGATCGGTCATGTGTAATGCACCCTTCGCTCGATCAGGCGGAACTGGATCACGGTGAGCACGAAGACGGCCGCCATCAGGATCACCGATTGCGCCGAGGACCCGCCCAGATCGAGCCCGCGGAACCCGTCGAGATAGACCTTGTAGACCAGCGTCACCGGGTTGTTGCCGGGCTCACCCTTCAGCATCACGTCGATCACCCCGAAGGTTTCGAAGAAGGCATAGGTGATGTTGATGATCAGCAGGAAGAAGGAGGTGGGCGCGAGCAGCGGAAACACAATGGTCCAGAACCGCCGGCGCGACGAGCGGCAGTCGATCGAGGCCGCTTCCTTGAGCGATTTCGGGATCGATTGCATGCCGGAGAGGAAGAAGATGAAGTTGATCGGGATCTGCTTCCAGGCCGCCACGACGGTCATCGCAAA
>JBCBKN010000400.1:0-3928 GCA_038521775.1 Pseudomonadota bacterium
GCACCCATGTCGAGGCGATGCTCGCCTTCTGGCGCGCCGGCGTGCCGACCCTCGATTATGGCAACAATATCCGCCAGGTCGCCAAGGAGGAGGGGCTGGACGACGCTTTTGAGTTCCCCGGTTTCGTGCCGGCCTATATCCGCCCGCTCTTCTGCCGCGGGGTGGGGCCGTTTCGCTGGTGCGCGCTCTCGGGCGATCCCGAGGATATCTACAAGACCGATGCCAAGATCCGGGCGCTCTTCCCCGACAATGTTCATCTGCACCGCTGGCTCGACATGGCCCGCGACAGGATCGCCTTTCAGGGCCTGCCGGCGCGGATCTGCTGGCTGGGCCTGGGCGAGCGGCATCTCGCCGGGCTTGCCTTCAACGAAATGGTGCGGTCGGGCGAGCTCTCGGCCCCCATTGTCATCGGGCGCGACCATCTCGACAGCGGCTCGGTCGCCAGTCCCAACCGCGAGACCGAGGCGATGCGCGACGGCTCGGACGCGGTCAGCGACTGGCCGCTCCTGAACGCGCTTCTCAACACCGCCTCAGGCGCGACCTGGGTCAGCCTGCATCATGGCGGCGGGGTGGGAATGGGCTTTTCCCAGCATGCCGGCATGGTGATCGTGGCCGATGGCTCGGCTCAGGCCGAGCGGCGGCTTAAACGGGTGCTCTGGAACGACCCCGCCACCGGGGTGATGCGCCATGCCGATGCGGGCTACCCGGAGGCGCTTGACTGCGCGGCCGAACACGGGCTGACCCTCCCCGGGATCACCGGCTGAGGCCAGGCCGGCCCCGGCACAGCGGCCCGCCCGCCCTCCCCCGCCGCGCCGGGGCCGGCTGCGCACCGCTCCGGGCGGGGTGCCAAGGAGCAACGGGCCGGCTGCGCGCCACCCCCGCCGCTTCTTCTTGGCAAAAATACTCCCGCCGGAGGCGTCCGACCCCTCCACCCGCGCAGCGGTCCGGAATGCGTAGCCCACGCGCCAACCGTCACCGATCCGGCAGCGGGATGAACTCGGCCTTGTCATCGGGCGGCAGCTGGAACCGGCCATGCTCCCAATCGCCCTCGCGCCAGGCGTCCTTGGCGGCCTCGATGCGCTCCTTTGAGGAGGCCACGAAATTCCACCAGATATAGCGCGGGCCCGACAGCGTCTCGCCGCCCAGCAGGATCAGCCGCGCGCCCTGATCGCCCGCATGCAGGGACAGCGCATCGCCCGGGCGAAAGGCCATCATCTGCCCGGCCGCATAGCTCTGCCCGCCCAGGCTCACCGAGCCCGACACAACATAGGCGCCGCGATCCTCATGCTCGTCGGGCAGGGGGATGCCGGCCCCGGCGGCCAGCACCACATCTGCATAAAACATCTCCGAAAAGGTCGTGACCGGCGCGCGCTCGCCCCAGCCAGTGCCCATGATCAGCCGCACCTCCTTGCCCTCGCCCTCCAGAAAGGGCAGCGCCTCGCGGCCATGATGGTGAAAGCTCGCCGCACGGTCTTCCTCGGCCTCGGGCAGGGCGACCCAGGTCTGGATGCCAAAGAGGCTGCGGCCGGGCTTGGGCCGCTCCTCCTGAGCCGTGCGCTCGGAATGGGTGATGCCATGCCCGGCCACCATCCAATTCACCGCACCCGGTTCGATCGACGCCGCCGTGCCCAGCGAATCGCGGTGAAAGATCGCGCCCTCGAACAGATAGGTCACCGTGCCCAGCCCGATATGGGGGTGCGGGCGCACATCCATGCCCTGATCGGTCAGGAACTCCGCCGGGCCCATCTGATCGAAAAAGATGAACGGCCCCACCATCTGCCGCTTGGGCGAGGGCAGGGCGCGGCGCACTTCAAAGGCGCCGATATCGCGCGCACGCGGGATGATCAGCGTCTCAATGGCGTCGATTTCGCTGCCGGTGGGGCAATGCGGGTCGAGGGCGGGGTTCCAGCTCATCGGCGGGCTCCTTTGCTTGCTGTCCCGCAGCTAGGCCGGGCGACGCCGCCCGGCAAGCCGCAGGGTTGGAACAATTTGTTTGCCCAAAGGGGTCGGCTTGGCCAGTTTGACCGGGAGAGAGGCCGGGAGAGAGGCCGGGAGAGGGGGAGCATATGACCGACAGAGCCTGGTCCGGGCATGAATTTCTGACCCTCAGCGACGATGCCCTGGCCGCGCTGGGCATCGGCACAAGCGAGATCGTGGCGGCCATTGAGAATGCGCTCCGCGCCCAGGCCGGGGGTCAGCTCCACAGCCCGCCCAAGGCCGCGCTCACCGTGCCCGACCGGCGCTACTATATGACCACGCTGGGCACAGCCGACGCTCCGCCCCTCACGGTGGTCAAATCGGTCATGGTCAGCCCGCGCAACCCCGCGCGCGGCCTGGGCGGGGTCGAGGGCGCGATCTTCGTGCAGGACAGCGAGACGGGCCTTCTGCAGGCGGTGATGGGCGCGGGCTGGATCACCGCGGCGCGCACCGCGGGGCTCTCCTCGGTCGCGGCAATGCGTCTGGCCAACCCGCGCTCGCAGATCGCGGCCTTTGTGGGCTGCGGGGTGCAGGCGCGCAGCCATCTGACCGCCTTTGCCGAGCTCTTTCCCCTGCGCGAGATCCGGGCGGTGGGGCGCGGCCAGGCCAATATCGACCGGCTTTGCGGGCAGGCGCGCGGGCTGGGGCTCGCGGCCCGCGCCTGCACCGCGCAGGAGGCGCTGGAGGGTGCGGATCTGGTGGTCACCTCCATTCCGCTTGATCATGAAACGCCGCCCTTTCTGGAGGCTGGCTGGCTCAAGCCCGGGGCCTTTGCCGCCATCACGGATCTGGGCATTCCCTGGCATGATGCCGGGATGCAGGCTTTCGGCACGCTGGTCATCGACGATCTTGAACAGGAGGCCGCGACGCATCCCAAGCTGGTCGACCCCGCGCTGGTGACAACCGATCTGGGCGGGCTGGTGACCGGGGCCCGTCCGGCCGCCTATGATCCGGACACCCGCGCGGCCTTTGTGTTTCGCGGCATGGCTGTGGGCGATTACGCGGCCAGCGCATTGGCGCTGGAACGGGCGCGGGCAGCCGGCATGGGAACCCGCGTGCCGATGCCGCCGGCAACCGGGCTCTAGGGCGCCCGACCCCCTATGCGGTGCGCGGGCATACCGGCCTGGGGTCACCCGATCAGCATGCGCAGCCCCTGCGTGACATCGGCCCGCACCGCCAGCCGCAGCCCCGGCTCGTCGCCCGCCCGCAGGGCCGCCAGGATCTTGCGGTGATTGGCCGTGGCCTCACTGCGACGCTTGGTTGCATAAAGCGCGCGCATCGTCGGCCCGGCCTGCAGCCAGATGCTCTCGGTCAGGGCCAGCATGGCCGGCGCCTGGGCGCGCAGATAAAGCGTGCGGTGAAACTCCAGATTGGTGCGCAGATAGCCCGGCACGTCATCCTTCACGATGGTCTCGTCGACCCGGTGGTTCATGATGTCGAGCCGGTCGATCAGGGCAAAATGCGCCCGGGGCAGGGCGCGCGCGGCAAGCTCGGGCTCCAAAAGCGCCCGGATCGAGGCAAGCTCCTCCAGCCGCTCTGCGCTCAGCTCGGGGGCCGAAAACCGCCCCGAGGCCGAAACCGACAGCGCGCCCTCGGCCGCAAGCCGCCGGACCGCCTCGCGCACCGGGGTCATCGACACCGACAGCTCTGCGGCCAACCCGCGCAGCGTCAGCGGCTCGCCCGGTGAAAGCAGCCCCCACAGGATGCGGTTGCGCAGCAGGCGGTAGATGCGCTCATGCGCGGGAAGCTGCGGCTCGGGCGCGGCCGAGGCGGTCACCGGTGGCGTGAGATTGGGCTGCACGGCCATGCCGCCATCCTGTGATCACAAACCGGGCTTGGCAAGCCGTCCGATGGGCATTTCCGGCCGCAGATGGGTGAGGCACTGCGCCCCGGCTTGACGCCGGCGCGGGCGGCGCGTCATTTGGAAGCCTGCGGCCCGGGCGCGGGGCCC
>JBCBKN010000401.1:0-3900 GCA_038521775.1 Pseudomonadota bacterium
ACCAGCCCGAGCACCCGGTGCTGCGCGATGCCGATGCCAAATGGTATGTGCGCGAGGAGCGCGGCGGCTGGATCTTGGGGCCCTATGAGCAGGGCGCCCCGGCGCGTTTTGCCCATGGCGTGCCGGACAGCTTCCGCGCCGATCTCTTCCCCCTCGATCTAGAGCGGATCGAGGAAGAATACATGTCGATGATCCACCGCATCCCCTCGACCGAGAAGCTGGGGCTGAAGGACGATTACAACGGCCCGATCTGCTACACCCCCGATGGCAACCCGCTGGTCGGCCCGGCGCCGGAGCTGCGCAATATGTGGCTGGCCGAGGGGTTTTCCTTTGGCATCACCGCGGCGGGCGGCACGGGGTATTACCTGGCGCAGATGATGGTCGAGGGCGAGGCCGAGATCGACATGGCAAGCCTCGACCCCAAGCGCTACGGCCCCTGGATGACCACCGAATATGCCGCGCGCAAGAATGAGGAGTGCTATTCCCACGTCTTCATCCTGCACCACCCGGATGAGGAGCGGGAGGCCTGCCGCCCCCTGCGCACCGCGCCCTGCTACGACCGCATGAAAGCCCGCGGCGGGCAGTTCGGGCAGGTCAACGGCTGGGAGCGGCCGAACTATTTCGGCCCGGCCGATGCCCCCGAGGGCTTCGACCACGACGCGCGCAGCTTCCGCCGCGGCGGCTGGTGGCAGTATGCCGTGGAGGAGGCGCGCGCCATCCGCGAGGGCGTCGGCCTGATCGACGCCACCGCCTTTGCCAAGCACCGCATCAGCGGCCCGGGTGCCACCGGCTTTCTCGACTGGTTCACCTGCAACAAGCTGCCCAAGGTGGGGCGCATCAACCTGACCTACGCGCTGACCGCCACGGGCACGGTGCGCACCGAATACACGATCATGCGTACGGGCCAGAACGACTACACCCTCATCTCGGCCGGCGGCTGGCACGCCTATGACGAGGATTACCTCTACAAGGCCATCATGGAGCATGAAGACCGCTTCGGCCGGATCAACGAAGAGGATGTGACCACCAAATGGGGCGTCTTTGCGCTGGCCGGGCCGAAGTCGCGCGATCTGCTCAAGGCCCTGATCGTGGATGCAGAGCCGGAGACGGCGCTCTCCAACACGCGCTTCCCCTGGCTCTCCATGCGCGACATCGAGCTGAAGATGTGCCCGGTTCGCGCCATCCGCGTGGCCTATACGGGCGAACTGGGATGGGAGCTGCACCATCCCCTTGAGATGCAGACCTATCTTTTCGACCGGCTGATGGAGGCCGGCGAGCCCCTGGGTCTGAGGCTTGTCGGCGCCCGGGCCCAGAACTGGCTGCGTCAGGAAAAGAGCTACCGCGCCTTTGGCTCGGATCTGGGCCGTGATGCGACCCCGCTGGAAGGTGGGCTCGACCGGTTCGTGGATCTGGAGAAAGACTTCCACGGCAAGGCGGCGATGGAGGCCATCGGCATTCGCGCGCGCTGTGTGACGGTCTTGATCGACGGGCCGGGCGATGCCGATCCCTGGGGGCGCGAGGCGCTGCTGCTGAAGGGTGAGAAGATCGGGCGGCTGACCTCCGGCGGTTGGTCGGTCGCGGCGGGCAAACAGATCGGCATCGGCTATGTCCGCCCCGATCTGGCGGCCCCTGGCACGCGGCTTGAGCTGCGCATGTTCGGCGATCTCTGGCCGGCCGAGGTGGTGGCCGACAGCCCCTATGATCCGACCAATTCGAAGATCCGGATCGACGGCTGAGCGGTGCGGTGATGATTTGGGGACGCGGCGTAACGTCCAGGGGATCCGGACCCCATCAGCATATCAGTGGGTGGTGGAATCGAATTCGGGGTCCACATCGAATTCGGGGTCCACGCTGAAAAATACACGCAGACCCCGAGATACCTAGCGAAATGGCACCGCCAAATGGGCAGTGTCTCCCCCACCCCGCTACACTAGACATATCTCTAACGAGGGGACTTCAATTAACCCCACTGTAATCGATTTGCGTGAACGTACCGTGATTTTTTTTGGCCGCCCCGCTTAGGATCGGCGGAAAGCCGCCGATATGCCCCTCTTCCCGTCAGGCTCCGCAAGGTCTTGTGCCAGCATCAATGCTTTTTCAAGAACTTCCGGATCGACATTCCCGCCCGACGCCACGGTTATGATCGAATCACCCTGAATCAGCTCGGGTCTAAACAGCGCCGCCGCCAGGGAAATCGCCCCGCCCGGCTCCAGCACAATCTTCAAATGGCGCAGGGCCAGGGCCATAGCGTGCAGCGCCTCGGCATCGCTGACCACCAGACCGGGGCCGGACAGGCGCTGCAAGATCGGAAACGTGATCTCGCCCGGGCTGCCGGTCACCACCGCATCGCAGATCGAGCCCGACCTGGTCGGATTGGTCTCCCGACGCCCAGAGATGAGCGAGCGGGCGACATCGTCAAACCCCTCGGGCTCCACCGGCCGCACGGTCATGCGCGGGGCATGCGCAGCAAGGGCGAGCGCGATCCCGGCGGTCAGCCCGCCCCCGCCGCAACAGACCAGCACCTCTGCCTGGTCAATGCCCTGGGCGCGCGCCTGATCGGCGATCTCCAGCCCCGTGGTGCCCTGGCCGGCAATGACCATCGGCTCATCATAGGGACGCACCAGGGTCAGACCCTGCTCTTCCATCAGCGCCATGCCCAGCGTCTCGCGGCTTTCGCTGTCGCGGTCGTAAAACACGATCTCGGCATTGTAGCGGCGGGTGCCGGCAACCTTTGCCGCCGGTGCGTCGCGCGGCATCACAATGGTTGCGCGGATGCCAAAGAGATGCGCGGCCCGGGCGACGCCCTGGGCGTGGTTGCCCGACGAATACGCGATCACGCCCTTGGCGCGCAGCTCTCTGGGCATGGCGCTCAGTGCCGACCAGGCCCCGCGAAACTTGAACGAGCCCGTGTGTTGAAGGCATTCGGCCTTCACGAAAACCGGCCGCCCGGCCAGCGCATCGATGGCATCGGCGCGCAAAAGCGGCGTGCGCCGGACCGCGCCGGCAAGGCGGCGTGACGCGGCCTCAATCTGGGCAATGTCGGTCATAGGCGCGCCTCCAGAATGCGATCGATCGCCGTTATGGCCAGGGGTTCGTCCAGAAAGGGCGCATGGCCGCGATCCGCAATGGTGACATTCTGGAGCATAGGATGGCGCGCGGCCATCGCGGCCAGGGTTTCGGCGGTCAGAATGTCGGAGAGTGCACCGCGGATCACCAGCATCGGCACGTCCGTCAGGGTCTCAAACAGCGGCCACAGATCGACCGACGCCACCTCGCCCTCAAAACTCGCGGCAACCGCGTCGCGCAGGCGCGGGTCATAGGCCAGCACGGGGCGGCCAGCGTCGTCATCATAAAGCTGTCGCGCCATACGCGCCCAGATCGCGGCGGTCAGCCCGGGAAACTGCGCCGCATTGGCGGCCTCTGACTCTCGGGCGGCACCCTGGAAATCGCGGCTTTCAGGCGCGCGGCCCAGATACCCGATGATGCGTTTGAGGCCCTGCGCCTCGACCAGCGCGCCCAGATCGTTGAGCACGAGGGCCGCGACCAGCCCCGGCCGCGCGGCGGCAATGGCCATGCCCAGAATGCCGCCCCGCGAGGTGCCGATGATCGCAAGGCGCGTGAGCTCCAGATGATCGATCAGCGCCAATGCATCGGCGGTCTCGACCGGCACCGTGTATTCCGCAATCGGATCGACCGCCCGATCGGAGAGGCCGCGGCCGCGGCTGTCGAGCCGCAAAACCCGGTGGTGCGGTGCCAGATGCGCGGCCAGGGGCTCAAAATCACGGTGATTGCGGGTGAGCCCAGCCAGGCAGAGCACAACCGGCCCGGCACCGCCACTGTCGCAATAGTGGAGCGACCGCCCGTCCTGGGTCGTGAAATGCGGCATTCACAGACGCCCGG
>JBCBKN010000402.1:0-3888 GCA_038521775.1 Pseudomonadota bacterium
CGACGGCAGCTATGCCTGGCATGATTTCACCGAATTCCTGCGGGTTTATGAGGTGGCCTCGTCGCTGCTGACCAGCCCGGAGGCGTATTACCGCCTGACCCGGGCGGTTTTGGCCGACCGCCTGGCCGATGGCGTGATCTATGCCGAGATCTTCCTGGCACCGCAGCTGATCGGCGGCGGCGATCCCGGCGCCTGGGCCGAGCATTTCGCGGCGATTGTGGAGGCGGGGGAGGCCCATCCGGGGATCGAGGCCGGCTGGATCGCGCTCTGCGTGCGCCATATGGGCGCCGAGGCGGCCGAGACGGTGGCGCGTCTGGCCAGCCGCACGGGCGGGCTTTGCGGTTTTGGCATGGGCGGGGATGAGCGGTTCGGTCACCCGGCGGAGTTTGCCCGGACCTTTGCCATTGCGCGCGATGGCGGCCTGCCGGTGACCGCCCATGCGGGTGAGTTCGGCGGGCCGGAGAGTGTGGCCGCCGCGCTCGATCATCTGGGCATTCGGCGGGTCGGCCATGGCGTTCGGGCGGTGGAGGATGCCGATCTTGTGCGCCGCCTGGTCGAGGAGGAGATCGTGCTGGAGGTATGCCCGGGCTCGAACCTCGCACTCGGGCTCTACCGGGGCTGGCCCGCGCATCCTGTCGCCGCGCTCGACCGGGCTGGGGTCAAGCTGAGCCTTTCAACCGACGACCCGCCCTATTTCCACACCGATCTTGCCTCGGAATATGCCGCCCTGGCCGCGGCCCATGGCTGGACGCGGGCCGATTTTGCGCGGGTCAATCAGGTTGCGCTCTCGGCGGCCTTCTGCGACGAGGCTCAGCGCGAGGGACTGGCCAGAGCGCTGAAGGGGGCGGCATGACAGAGGAACGCGGCATGGAGCATCTGACGGTCGTCGATCACCCGCTGGTGCAGCACAAGCTGACCCTGATGCGCGAGCGCGGCACCTCGACGGCGGTGTTTCGCCAGCTTCTGCGCGAGATCAGCCATCTGCTGGCCTATGAGGTCACACGCGATCTGACCATGACGATGCGCAGCATCGAGACCCCGCTGGCGGAAATGGAAGCACCGGTCCTGAAGGGCAAGAAGCTTGCGCTCGTCTCGATCCTTCGGGCCGGGAACGGGCTGTTGGACGGGGTGCTCGACCTCATCCCCTCGGCCCGCGTGGGCTTCATCGGGCTTTACCGCGATGAGGAGACGCTGCAGCCGGTGCAATACTACAAAAAGGTGCCGGGCGAGCTTGCCGACCGGGCCGTGATTCTCGTCGATCCGATGCTGGCAACGGGCAATTCCTCGGCCGCGGCGGTCGATCTTTTGAAGGCCGAAGGCGCGGCCGATATCCGGTTTCTCTGCCTTGTCGCCGCGCCCGAGGGTGTGGCACGCATGAAGGCCGCGCATCCCGATGTGCGCATCGTGGCGGCCGCGCTCGACACGCAGCTCAATGAACTGGGCTATATCGTGCCGGGGCTTGGCGATGCCGGAGACCGGATGTTCGGCACCAAATAGGGCCCATCCCGAAGACGCTCACAAAGAACGCGGCCCGTGCACAGGGGAAACGTGCACGGGCCTAAAGGGTACAGTCGGTACGCAATGCCATCCGGGCCTCAGGGGACGCGGCGCCGAATGACCGTCGGGAAGAGACAAGAAATGGTTAACACTCCGAGCGTGAGCCTATCGTGATCCATTCGAAGGCCCGCCCGCGTGCCAGTCGGGCCGTGTCTTCGGGCCGTGTCGTCGGGCTGGTGTCGGCCTTGCCGGTTTGGTGTCGGGCGTGGGGTCCGCTCAGCCCCGCGCCATCACCAGTGCTGCCAGGCGTTCGCGCAGGATCATGGGCTCGGCCGTTTCGGGAAGCGGCAGCGCATGCACGGCCCAGTCGCAAAAGCTCATGGCCCCATCGCCCAGCGTGTCGAGCCCCGGCCCGATGCAGGTGAGCGCGGTCAGATGATCGCCGGTCAGATCCGCCATGGCCGCGCCCAGCATGCGCGGCAAAAGCCAGCTCTCGGGCAGGTCGGCCAGGCACACCGAGGCCAGGCGCCGATCGCCGCAGATGGCCAGCGTGGTGCCGCGCAGCGCGCGCAGCCGCGCATCCTCCGGCCGCTGCGCAAGCAGGTCGACCAGCCGCACCGCATCAGTTTGCGCATCCAACAGCGCCAGGCCCAGCGCCGCGGCGCCCAGCACCTCAAGATCGCCGCCGGCAAAAGCAACGGCCTGCCGCAAGGCCGCCAGCGCGTCGCGACGCTGGCCGCGCAGCAAGGCCCGCCAGCCCAGATCGGCCTGCATCACGGGGTTTCGCGGGTCCGCCAGCACCGCCTCATCGGGCAGTGAGGCCGGCGCGTCGGGGCGCGACAGAAGCAGGCGCAGGGCAAAGGTCTCGGCCTCGGCAACCTCGCTTCCCGGCGCCGACGGCACGGGCACGGCCGCCGATTTCGCGTCCTGTGCGCCCACACGATCTGCTGCAATCATGCTGGAGACCGGCATCGGCACGCGTAATGTGCGTTGCAAGATCACGCCGGCCAGCCGCCGGGACACGGCCTCCATGGCAGCGATGTCGCCGCCGGCCACAGGCTCGCTCCAGGCCAGCCGTTCGTCTGCGGTCTTCCAGAGCTGCAGAAAGCCGCCCCCCGCCCCGTCTGCCGTGATCTTCAGGTGCCACTCCGCCTGCCCGGAACTGACAATCTCGATCTGACCCGGCCGCCGCCCCAGCGCATCGATCACGCCAAACATCACCCGGCGCAATGCGGGATCGCTGAGCGCGTCGCTGGGCTCGATGCCCAACCGGGCCGGCAGATCGCCCTGTCGGTCTTCGCCTGCCGCGGGGTCACTGTGCGGCGCGGGGTTTTGCTGACCCAGCTTGAGCTCCTCGACCTTCTCGACAATGCGGCCCGAGGGCGGTTCGTCATGTTCGGTGAGATGCGCGATATAGAGCGTGGAATAGACCCGCAGCGCGCCCGATATGTCGCCCAGATCCTCCAGTGTCTGCATCAGGACCATGGCCGCGGATTGCTTGGTGCGGTCGAGGTTGAAGGCCGCGCGGGCCAGATCCATGCGCCGGTGCAGATCGTCCTCAGCGGCGCTGAGCGCCTTGTCGAGCGCCCGCGCCACGGCGTCCTGCAAGGAGCGCCCATGATTGGCCAGCCAGGCTGAAAACTCCGGATCGACATCGTCACAGCCCAGCGCAAGCTGCTCATAGGGGCGTTCCTGGGTCAGAAGCACCGCATGGGCCAGACCGCGCTCGGCACTGCGCTGCGCCTCGATCACGTCCGAATCGGTGCGCGTCAGGTCCAGATGCACGGTCTGCCGCCGTCCGACCAGCGCATCGAAGCCCAGGGGCCGGAAGAGATCGACCAGCGTCTTGAGATCGCGCTTGAGCGAATTGCGCTGATGCTCCGACGAATCCCGCCGGCTCCAGAGCCGCTCGGCCAAGGCCACCCGTGTCTCCTCGCCCGTGCCGCCCAGCACCAGCGAGGCGAGCAGGGCCCGCGCCTTGGCCGAGGGGATCTCGACCGGCTGGCCATCCACCGAGACCCGCACGCCGCCGAACAAATCGACCCGCAGCCGGGCCATATGCCCGTTCTGATGCCCGTTCTGATGCTCGGGCGATGCAGCGGGGACTTGGGTGGGGCTCATCCCTGCTGCTCCTCGGCAAGCGCATCGAGCCGCAGCCGGGCGATGCGGTGCACCTCGCGCAACGCGGTTTCAAACTCGGTGTCCGGGGTGTTGTCCAAACGGGCCTGGAACGCCGTCAGGATCTCGGAACGGCTGCGCCCCCGCACCGCCATGATGAAGGGAAACCCGAATCTGGCGCGGTAGGTTGTGTTGAGCCGCGTGAAGCTCTCAAACTCCTCGGGTGAGCATTGGTCGAGCCCGGCGCTGGCCTGTTCGTCCGAGGATGCCGCG
>JBCBKN010000403.1:0-3867 GCA_038521775.1 Pseudomonadota bacterium
GCGATGGCGAGACGCTTTTGGTGCATGGCGGCTCGTCGGGCATTGGCACGACCGCGATCCAGCTTGCCGCGGCGCGCGGCGCGCGGGTGATTGCAACCGCGGGCAGCGACGCGAAATGCCAGGCCTGCCGGGATCTTGGCGCGGCGCTGGCGGTGAATTACCGCGATGCCGATTTCGTGGCGGCGGTGCGCGAGGCCACCGACGGGCGCGGCGCCGATGTGATCCTCGACATGGTTGGCGGCAGCTATATTCCGCGCAACCTCAAGGCGCTGGCGATCGATGGCCGCCTGGTGATGATCGCGTTTCTGGGCGGGTCGACCGCCGAGGTCAATTTCGCGCCGATGATGGTCAAGCGGCAGACCCTCACCGGATCGACCCTGCGGCCGCAATCCATCGCCGCCAAGGCGGACATTGCCGAGGCGCTGCGCCGCGAGGTCTGGCCGCTGTTGGACAGCGGCGCCCTGCGCCCCGTCATGGACAGCTCATTTCCGCTGGCCCAGGCCACGGATGCGCACCGCCGCATGGAAAGCTCGGCCCATATCGGCAAGATCGTCCTGCGCGTTGCCTGACAGCACGATTGCCCGGCCGCGTGCCCGGCCGCTTGCCCGCCCGCCTGCACCAGTGGCCGGGCCATAAACCGGCCTGGCCACGTAAACCCGTCGAAGCTACGTAAAACCGGCGCACAAGACCGCCGCTTTGCCTGCCGGCGATGCATGCCGAAAAAATGCATGCCGGAAAATTGGTAAATTTTTTCTTGACCGCCCCACCCGGCATTCTAATTCCCGGCGGGACAGGGAGTTAGGCAGTGCCAGAGTTTCGCGTGTCCTGGATACAATCGGCGATCGCATCGAGAGCGAATTCGACATGCTGAGCAGAATTCATGCAGTCGATCTCGCGCGCTTCTCGAGCGGCCCAGATCAGCATGCGCGTGAGTGTCAAGCGCCGCATTGCGACCTCGTTGCCCTCAAGGCCCGTCACGTCCGTTAAGAACGTCGAGCCAGACTTAGATCTTTTCACATGCCCCTCCACCACAAGGTGCCCTAAAAGTTACCATACGTTAAAGACATGTGACGAAGGGTAAACCCATGCGTGTTTCACGCAATGGAATGTTTTTGCAATTCGCAAAATACTAGCGCATTGGCGGAAAAATAACTGTGTCCAGACGACAATCTTGCGCCGTATCGGGCGCACATTGACGTGGTTGGAGCTCGGTGGTGAGGCAAATCCTCACTTCGTATACCACGGCATTCCGACATGTTACCGTCACACCCGATGCTTGAAACTGCTGATTCGTTTCAAGAAACGCCTCTTCGATCACCGCTGGCGTGACCCGCACCTGCTCGGTAAGCTGTCGAAACACGCGCGGCCGGTTGACCAGATCGAACGCGCGCTGGGCGAGGTCGAAATAGGCCTGCGCCGACAGGCCCGAACAGCTGCCATGCTTGTTCCACTGGTACCAGGCCAGCCCGGCACTGCCGAAAAGCGCTGCTTGCTGGGCGGTGTCGCGCCGGCTTGGGCCGCGCGCATCGGTTCGGCAATAGCTGGGCCAGCCCTGCTCATATTGCGGCCAGAGCCCGTGCAGCACAAAGCCCATGCCCGACCCGTCGCGGCATTGCGGCGCGTCTTTTGCGTCTCCCTCGATCAGGCACCAGCCCGGCGACCAGCTCAGCGCCAGAACATAATAGTCAAAGATGCCGGCCGTATCCTTCTGGGCCCGTGCGGCACTGCCTGCGACAAGCGCCAGGATCAGCCCCGCCAGCCCCACCAGCGAGACCGTCAGCCGCCCGGGCGCGGGCCGTGCGGTCATGCGCAGCCTGCCCGCAGGGTTGCTCGCGCTTTTCATCTTGCGCAAAACCTCTTATATGCGGGAACTCCCGCGAAAACCGATCTGCCCCAGCGCGCGCCGTGTTTTCATCCGACGCGCCCCGTGTTTTCATCCGGCGGCGCCGATGGTTCGATGCGCCGCACCGCGAGCACTGGCAGGGGTTGTCCAGGCGGGGGCTGCGGCTGTCAATGCCGCTGTCACGAACGGAACGGAGAAAGACGCGATGACGCTGCTGCTGATGCCCAAGGCGACCGCCGTATGGCTGGTGGAAAACACGACGCTGACCTTTGGTCAGATTGCGGCGTTTTGCGGCCTGCATGAGTTGGAGGTCAACGGCATCGCCGATGGCGAGGTCGCCCAGGGCATGAAGGGGTTCGACCCGGTGGTCAACAACCAGCTGACCATGGAGGAGATCCGCCGCTGCGAGGGCGACCCCACGGCGCGGCTGCGCATGAAGCCCAACAAGGCCGCCGATGGCGAGGAAAAGCGGCGCGGTCCGCGCTACACGCCGCTCTCCAAGCGGCAGGACCGGCCGGCGGCGATTGCCTGGCTGGTCAAGTTTCATCCCGAGCTGGCCGACAACCAGATCGCCAAGCTGGTGGGCACCACCAAGCCCACGATCCAGACGATCCGCGACCGGTCGCATTGGAACATGGCCAATATCCAGCCGGTTGACCCCGTCGCGCTGGGCATGTGCAAGCAGACCGAGCTTGATGCCGCCGTCGGCAAGGCCGCCGCGCGCAAGGCTGCCGCGCAGGAGAGCACCATGTCGGCCGAGGATCGGATGCGGCTGCTGGAGACCTCGGAATCGCTCAAGGCCCCGACCGAGCCGCGGCTGCCCTCCTCGGTCTCGGGCTTCGAGAATTTCAGCCTGTCGGACATGACCTCGGACCCGCGTGGCGAGGCGGAGGAGGACGAGCAGCCGCTGGTCGATGCCGACAGCTTTTTCGATCTGCCCAAGACCGCGCCCGAGGATGAGGACGAACAGCCGCGCTGAGCGGGCTGGCTTGCGATCCGGCTGCGGCCTGTTTTGGGCCCGGCTTAGGCCCGTCTTGGGCCCGGCTTAGGCCCGCCTTGGGCCCACCTTGGGCCCAGCTTACGCCCCGTCCGGCCTGGCCTGCGCCCGGCCAGCGCTAGGGCGAGAGCAGCTTTGCGGTCAGGGCCTCGATGGCGACGCGCTGCCCCTCTGGGTTGAAGAAATCGCCCCGCACCTGGATATGGGCGGCCAGCGCGCGGCGCAGATCGGCGGCCAGCGCCATATCCACCGGGTCGGGGTCGGTCCAGAAACTGTCCAACCCGCGCTGATGGGTGAGGCCGGCGACATCATAGACCGCGTCGCCAAGACAGATCACCGGAATGCCGTCGCCCAGCGCATGCAGCCCGACGGTCGAATTGGCCATGATCGCGCCCATTGAGTTCTGGTTGAGCTCGGCCAGCCGCCGGCTGTCGACCAGATGCACGCGCCCGGCCAGATTGTACCGGCGTGTGAGCCGGCGCAGCCGCCGCGGCCAGTTCTCAAGCCCGTTGTCCAGCGGATGGGTCTTGATGATCAGATGCCGCGCGGCCGGGGCATGGGCCGCAAAGGAGGCGAGGATCTCGTCGAGCATCTCCTCGATATGGGTGTAATCGGAGGAGGCGCGGATCTGGTAATCCATCTGCAGCTGCAGCGCGACGAGGTTGTAGCGAGACCCGCCCGAGAACGTCCCGCCCGGCGTCCCTTCCGGCGCCCCTTCCGGCGTCCCTTCCAGCGTCGCGTCCAGCGTCCCGGCCAATGCCCGGTCGACCAGCGCCTCATCGCGCCGCGAGGTCGCCGCGCGCATCCCCAGCCGCACCAGCCAGGCCAGATACTCGGCCACCGGCCAGTAATATTTGTCGGAGCGGTAGAAGGGGTAGAGCCCGCGGCCGAAAACCAGCAGCAGGTCATAGGCCACCTCGCGCCAGCTCTCCTCCCAGAACCCATGCCCGTAGCGCGGCGTCATGTCGGGCTCGGGATGGCCCGCGGCCAGGGCGCGGATGGCATCGGGGTCGCGCGGAAAGGTTGA
>JBCBKN010000404.1:0-3866 GCA_038521775.1 Pseudomonadota bacterium
CATGGTTGCGCGCCCGGTCGCGGGCATATTCGGTGAGATGGATCGGCAGCGGCCCCATCGGGCCGAACAGACCGAAAAAGAGGTTGCGCAGCCGCGCCGGCCCGGCGCGCGGCACCGAACCCTCCGGACCAGGGGGCGCAACGGCTGCTTCACCTTTCGTGTCATCGGCGGATGCGTCGGTTTCAACGTCGCGCTCTTCAGGCGGCGTTTCGCCGGGAAGCTCGCGCGGGGCGGCCCCGCCCGGCTCAAAGGCGCTGATCGTCACCGGCGGAAAGGCAAGCTCCACCTGCTGGCCAATGCGCACCGCATCCTGCACGGGCCGGCGCGACCGGCCCAGCCGCGGACGGTCCATATGCGCCGCCTCGACGATCCTGAGCGCCTGGAAGAGATGGTAGGCCCTGGGATTGGCGGCCAGCGCATCGAGATGCGTCAGATCACCTGCCTCAGGCCGCTTGTCGCGGGCCATCGTGCGATCTCTCCCCTGTCGTGAGAGTGGATGACGGTTTCGGTGAAGCTGTTGAGCGTGACGTAGCGGGCAAAAAAGCTGCGCAGGACCGAGCCCAGCAGATAGACGCTCGACCCCTCATAGTAGCTTTCATCAAAGCCGACCTGCAGCTCCAGCCCGCGCACGGCGGTTGAGAGCACCTGATCGGCCATCCGGCGCACCACCGGGCGGGTGGCGACCGACACGATCCCCTCGATCTGCTTGGCCATGGCCTGATCGCCCGGGGTGCGGTAGAGCCCCAAAAGCTCGCGCATGGCAGCGGCCGGGTCGCCGGCCCCGGTTTCGGCGATCGAGAGGTAGTTGAGCGAGAGATGGCTGATCAGCCGCCAGCCGGCATCGCCGGTGGTCACCAGGCTGGGCCGCGGCCGCGTCGGCCCGGCCACCGCCCGCACCGAGGACACGGGCGCACCGTCGGGCAGCTCAAAATCGGTCTGCCCGCCGCCAAGCGGCATCACCAACGGCAGATCGCGATTGGTCACCAGCGCGCTGACCGAAAGCTGGTCGAGCGCGCCCTTAAAGGGCGCCTGGGCCCGGTCAACGAGGCTGACAAACACATCCGAGCCCAGATAGTTCGTGCGCGTCCCGCGCAGACGCTGACGTTCCGAGCGCTGCCGCATCCGGCGCCGCATGGCGAAATAGGCCTCATGGCTTTCGCCCGCCGCCGTGAAATCGTCGGCGCTGTAAAAGGGCTTGAAGACCGTGTCGTCATCCTCTTCGCTCGACACGCCCACAACCCGGGTCAGGCTGTGGATCTCGAAATCGAAGGTCGCGGTCCGGTCGGCGAAAATCTCATACTCGGTCCGCTTGCCATCGACATGCACCCGGTCGCAGCGCTTGGCAAAAAGATTGATCGCCGGCACCGCAAAGAGCGAGAAGCTCGCCGGGGACAGGGTCGCGCGGAGCGCCGGCACGCTTTGACCCAGGAGGATGTAGAGATCGACCTCCTCCTGCTCGGCCTTGCCGATCAGCGGTCGCAGCCCCGACAGGCGCGCAAAGAAAAACCGCTGCGGCAGGGCGAAGTATTCCTGGATCAGACGATAGCCGTCAAAGCTCTGGGCCGGGCGCGGCAGCAGCGCCTCTTCAGGCGCCAGACCGACCGGGCTGATCGCCGCGCCGGCGGCATGAGCAACCCAGTCGCGCCGCCGGTCGGTCGATTTCATCGCCACCCCGACACCGCTGTTCAGAACCGCCTCATGCAGCAGCCAGGGCTCGCTGTCGGTGCCCGCAAAGTAAAGCGTCAGCGCATCGAGCGGCAGCGCGTCCATCGGCTTGCCGTCGGTCCGGCGCAGCCGCAGGCGGATCGCGGCGCGGGCTGTCTTGGCGCTGTCGAGCCCGCGCGAGACCAGCTCCGACCGCCCATCGACATATTCGGTCTCGGCAATTTCCAGCGGCCAGAGGGTCAGCTCATGCGCCGTGCGGAAATCGCAGGAGGTCTGGTCATCCTCGCGCAGCGGGCTGCGCAGGATCGTGCCGCGATCCAGCGCAAAACCGGCATCGAGCCCGCCCTGGCTGGGATCCGGATCGAAGCGTGCGACCATCATCGAGGGGACGGGCGCGAGGTAATGGGGGTAGACGATCTCCAAAAGATGCTGCGTGAAGACCGGATATTGCAGATCAAGCTCCAGCTGCACGCGCGCGGCCAGAAAGGCGAACCCTTCGAGCATGCGCTCGACATAGGGATCGAGGACCTCGAGATCCTCGATCCCGAGCCGGCTGGCGATCTTGGGATAGGCCTCGGCAAATTCCCGGCCCATCTCGCGCATGAAGCCAAGCTCCTGCTCGTAGAAACGGAGGAGACGCGTGTCCATGCCTCAGCCCGTCTGCTCGACGCGCATGTCGCCCGATGCAACGTCGAGCTCGGTGCGCATATAGATCTCCAGCGGCAGCGGCTGGCCCCAAATCTCGGCGCGAATGTCAAACCCCAGCACCGAGCGTTGCTCGGTGCCGCGGCTGAGCGAGACCTGCAGGGTCGACGGAATGATGCGCGGCTCAAAGGTCTCGATGGCGGTGCGAATGCTGCGCTCCAGCTCGCGCGCGGTCGATTCCACCGCCCGTTTGCCGGACAGCTCCACCATGCCGTAATTCAGCGTCGAGCGGGCGACATTGGGCAGCTCATCGAGCGGCCAGGTGTCGGATTTGTCGGTGGTGTTGAGCAGAAACGCAATGTCGCGCCGCACGATGTCGCGCAGCCGGCGCATGTCGATCACCCGATGCTCGCGGCCCTCGCTGCGCTCACGCGGGGCCGTATCGGTCAGCCGATCAAGCAGCGAGGGTTGCAGACGGTCGGCCTCGCGCTTGTCAGCCATCGGCGCCGGCCTCTTGGCCCCCGGCCCCCTGCGCGGGCGAAAGCGTGACCTGGCGCAGATCCATCAGCGGAAGATCCTCGACATCCGTGGCAAGCAGCCGCTGGCCCAGACCGAGATAGGTCTCGGCCCCGGCATCGTGCCATTCGGTGGCGCGCGACAGCTTCAGGGGGTCGGCAGCGGCGGTCGAGCCCGGATAGCGGGTGGGAATGAAGCCCACCACCTCGCCCCCGGCTGCCGTGGTGATCTCGACGGCCGTCCACACCCGGTCGCGCAGATCGTTGGGCTCCTCAAACCGCATCGCCGCGATGCTGGAAAAGGGCGCCCAGTAATACTTGCCGTCCAGGATCAGCTCGAGCACCGGGCCCAGCCGCATATCGGCATCGGCGATCCAGGCAAAGGGCGTCTCGCCGGCCCGACCTTCGGTCGACGGCGCCATTTCGAACGCCTCGGCCCGCAGCTCGGCGGCTTTGGCAGCATCGCCTGCCGCCAGCGGCTTCAGCGCCTCGATCAACAGCGCCACCCAGCGGTTGGGCTCGCCAAAGACAAGGGGCGCCTTTTCGCCGGCAAAGACCTTTTCGCGGTAAAGCTCGCACACGATCGCCTCGCGATAGGCGCGGGCCATCTGCTCGGCCGCCGGGTCAAGCTCGGCGGCGACCTTGACCTGGCGCACCGCACGCTCCCACGCGCCGGTCACGCACAAAAGTTGGAAGAGAAAAATCCGCAGCCGGGCGTCCTGCGGCCGGGCCCTCACATCGGCTTGCAGCGCCTCAAGCGCCCCCGCGACATCGCCGTCGCGCAGCAGATCCTCGGCTGGCATCACATCCCCCCTGTCATTGCCCCGGATTGCGCGGGCGTCCGACCGGGCACCCGCCGCGTCAAGGGATGGTCATCATTGGTCGCGGCGCCACAAACGCGGCGCCGTGCGGGCCTCTTCCCGGGAGACCAGTGGAAACGCAATCACGCAACCTTGTCGGTGGCCTTGTTGAGCACGCGGCTCCACATCGCCTTGCCGGCTGCGGTCAGGCTGCCTTTTTCGTCCTGCTTTTTGTATTCGA
>JBCBKN010000405.1:0-3819 GCA_038521775.1 Pseudomonadota bacterium
CGCGCCGTCAGGGCATCGAGGCGATCGGCATGGTCACCGAGGACATGCGGATGAGCCGGGCGGACCGCTTCAACCTGGTGATGATCTTTGCGCCCATCCTCCTGATCCTCTTCTTCCTGCTGACCTCGAAGGAGGCGGTGGGCTGCGGCATCATCGGCAGGCTCTTCGGCGTGACCCAGGTGATCACCGATGGCGTCTGCCGGGCCGAAAACCTGCCCTGGGCCTTCCAGCTTGTGCAGAACTCGGCCGGGGATGCCGGCAGCGCGGGCTGGTGGGCGGTCGCCCTGGTCAGCCTGCTGCTGTTTCTCGATGCCGAGATGCGCGCCCGCCCGCGCAAGCTCGTCGATGCGCTCGCCGATGCCGGCATCCTGATCGCGACGCTCTATCTGATGTTCCTGGCGGTCTCGATCATCGATTTCTGCCTCAACTTCACCGGCCTGTCGGGCTTTATCGCGCTCGACATTCTGGGCTGGCTCAAATCGCTCGACCTTGGCGCCGGCAGCTCCGGCTTCCTGCTGTTCGTGGCACTGGCCGTGACCATGCTGCTGGCGGTGCTTTTGGGCATGGGCATGCCCGCGGTGCCCGCCTATATCAATGTCGCACTTCTGATGGGCCCGCTTCTGGCCGGGCTGGGCATCGCCAATTTCACCGCCCATATGTTCATCTTCTACTTCGCCGTGGCCTCGGCCATCACCCCTCCCGTGGCCATTGCGGCCTTTGCCGCGGCCTCGATCACCAAGGCCGATCCGATGCGCACGGGGTTCTCGGCGGTGCGCTCGGGCGCGGTTATGTTCGTCATCCCCTTTGTCTTTGCCTTTTATCCGGAGCTTTTGCTCATCGAACCCGCGCTCATTGCGCCGGGCGGTGCGCCGGGCTCGGTGAATTACCTGCCGGGCTATGAAGGCGGGCTCGACGTCACGACGCTGGTCCTTCTGCTCGCGCGGCTGGTGCTGGCGCTTTATCTGCTGGCAAGCGCGCTTGCAGGCTTTGACCGAAACACCCTGCCCGGGTGGGAGATTGCGCTGCGCCTGGCCGTGGCGATTGCCATTCTCGCCTATCGCCCGGAAATTGCGATTGCCGGCGCCGTTCTGGGCGGGCTGCTGATCGGGCGGCAGTATCTTGCATCTTCCGAACGCGGTCAGCGACGCGGGGCGGGATAGCCGCCCCGGGCAGGATGCGACACAGGCGGGGACTTGACGCGCGCCAACAACGCTTCGACAATGGGCGTAGGGGAAAGAATTTCGCCATGCTCGGTCTGGTTGAAAGCGTCGAAGGTCTAGGGATCCGTCCTGTCGCGGCTGGCGGGGCCTTGCGCCATGTTTGACCGCCCCTTCAGCACGACCACGTTGAGCGGCGCCTCCGAACCGCTGGTCGATCTCTTGTCCGAGATTGCCGACGACACCAGCCTTGAGCAGGGTGAGACGCTGTTTCATCAGGGCGATGCGGGCGACGCGCTTTATGCGCTGCGCAGCGGCCGGCTGGAGGTCAGCGTGGTGTCCGAGGACGGGCGCAAGCTCACGCTCAACACGCTGGGAACCGGCGATGTGTTCGGCGAGATCGCCCTCTTCGACAATGGCCCGCGCACGGCCACGCTGACCGCGCTTGAGGCATGCCGGCTTGCGCGGGTCAACCGCGAGCGTCTGTTTGACGAGGTGCGCCAGCGGCCCGCCCTTGCCATCGATCTGATCGAGCTTGCTGGCAAGCGGCTGCGCTGGGTCAGCGCGGCGCTGGAGGACATGACCTTTCAGCCGCTGAGCGTGCGCCTTGCCCGGCGGCTGCTCTATCTGAGCGCGCAGGGCGGCGCGGTGCAGCGCGAACTGACGCTGTCGCAGGCCGAGCTGGCCGATCATGTCGGTGGCACGCGCGAAACGGTCTCCAAAACGCTCGCCGGCTGGCGCCGCGAAGGGGTCATCGCGGTCAACCGCGGGCGGCTTGAGATCCTCGACCGGGCGGCGCTGCAGGCGCTTGCGCAGGACCCCGCGACCAGCGAGTGACCGCGAAACTCCGCAGGCCGATGCGATCCAGGCCGCGGCCGCTTCCCTGCCCTATTCGCCAGCGCCCTGCGGCAGCCCGCCGACCACGGGGCAGCCGCGGCGGGCCAATAGGATGGGCCGGGGATTGGGCTCTGCCGGCCTGCCCGCCCCGGATCAGCTGTAGAGGTCGTAGCTGCCGCTGTTGCCCAGAAGATAACCCACCGTCTCGACCGCATGGTTGGTTTCGGCGTCGAGCGTCACCTCCTCCTGCACCACCATGGCAACGCCATTGGCGCGGTCCTGATAGCGCAAGGTCGCAGTGTCCGTGCCGTTGAAGGTCTGCATATCGGCCAGCATCACATCGGTCGGCTTGCCTGGCCCGCTGTGCAGCTTGGTCCAGTTGTCGTCCAGGCTCATCGTTCCGAGATGATCAAAGGCGGTGCTGTCGCCCTCCAAAGCGATCCAGCCGATATCCTCGCGCATATGCTGGCCATCGGCGGCCTCGGCCTCCTGCATCTGCACCGAAAAGCCATCTTCATCGACCGCATCGATCCGCGTGGTGACGGTCTGGCCGCCCTTGTCCGAGGCAACCTGGGCAAAGACGATGGGATCGGTCGCGCCACCGAAGCTTTCTGCAAAGCTGACATTGGCGGGCACCTCATCGACCGCGCTGGTCATGCCCGCCTGCACCAGCGTGCCATCGGCAAGCTGATGGGTCCCCGCCGAGGCGGCCATCCAGCTGATTTCCTCCACCTTGTGGTAGCCCGAGCCGGCCCATTCGGCGATGCGCATCTCAAACCCGGTATCGGTGACATTGCGCAGCTCGGCCACCGAGGCCTGGGCGCCATTGAACGTCACCGGACCCAGAACCACGACCGCATCCTTGATCGCCTTGTCAAAGGTCACGCTGTGCCATTCATCGGCTCTGCGCTGCTCGAACGCGGTGTGGCCAAGCTCCAGCCGCCCCGTCGCCTGGGCGCTGTCATCGATCTCGACCGACACGGTGGCGCTGCTTTGCCGCCCGTCCTTGTCCTCGATGGTGTAGGTAAAGCTGTCGCTGCCGCTGGCCCCTTCATCGGCAGTGTAGACAACCCTCTTTCCGACGATCTCGACGCTGCCCTTGCCGGCATCGCCGACCGAGACGATGGTCAGGCTGTGGGTCTCGGCATCGCTGTCATTGGCCAAGACGTTCAGACGCACCCGACCGGCCTCGGCCATGACCTCAAAGCTGTCATCAACGGCATCCGGTGCCGTGCCGGGCGCCTCGGGCGGGGTCGGCGCCTCATCCAGCACCACCTCGCGACGGGCCGATTCCGCGCCCTGCAGATCGACCCCGTCGGTCAGATCGGGATTGAAGAGCCCAAAGCTGCCCATGGCATGCGAGGATGGCGTGGCGCCGGAAAAATGGACGGCATAGACACCGGGCGCGTCGAACTCGACCACAATATCATGGCGGTCGTCGCGGTCGCCGGTGTCATTGACATAGCCGCCCGAGCCCCAATGGGTGGATCGGTTCGTCGACTGGTAGCGCATGAAGCCGTCCTGGCCGTCGGCCTCGGACAGCATTTGGGCATCGGACGGATAGTCGGAGGGGTCGGCGCCGTCGGGGTAAACGATGCTGTCGCCATTCGCGCCATAGAACCTGGCGCCGTCGATCTTCACCCAGGTGTCGCCCCCCACCTCCGGGCGGTCCGTCCCCGGCTGGTCGCGCATGCGGAACTCGTAAAGACCCGGCGTGTCGATCACGATGTAATAGGTCAGCACCGCTTCGCCGGGCGCATCAGACTGATCGCCGCCCTGCCACATGACAAAGTCGTTCTTACCGCCCAAGGCGCCGAGATCGGGC
>JBCBKN010000406.1:0-3809 GCA_038521775.1 Pseudomonadota bacterium
CGCGGGCCGTTCCCCGTCCTGGGCGTGCACCGCCACCGCCCGGCCGCCATCTTTGGGGCGATGTGCTCTGCCGACCCGCCCAGGCACCTGCGCGCGGTCCGGCTGGACGGCCGGGATGGTCTGGCCCGAGACATGCAGACGCCAGATGCGCGCGCCCACAGATGCGGCCTTGAGTGGCCGGTGCCGCGGTTTCGCCCTCTCGAAACCATGCAAGGCCGCGGGCGGAACACTCTGCCGCGCCGGCAAAGGGCGCCGGAGACCAGTGTTTGAGCTTGGCGAAGGCCTGCTCGGTCGGGTTCAGGTCGGGACTGTAAGGGCAGGAATAGGAGATGTGCCCCGGCTGGGCGGATCGCACCGCGGACAGCCTGCCCCTTGTGACCGTCGAGACTGTCTATCGAGACTGTCTATCACGACACCATCGCCGGGCTGGACATGGACAGCAGGAGGTGTTCGACACAGGCGCGGAAGGCTTCGCGGTTGGCCGGGCCGTCAAATGCAGAAAGGGGCGTCGAGCCGGTCCTGCCGGAGGGCGGCGATGAAGGTCATGATGCGCCAATGCCCATGCGGCGAATGCCCGACCAGGCGTTCGTCCCTTGGCGGCCATCCCCGGCGCGGCGTCAAGTTGGTTTGGCCTTGGTTTCCTCGATGAAGCCATGACGGGGCGGGTCGATCCGGCCCTGATCCCGCTTCCAGCGCGCGCGGCGGCTTGCGTCTGGGCAGTTCTGGTCCTCGGCGAGCGCCGCCTGTTGTTGAGCGAGTGGCCGGCGAGATGTATGAAGGCCCAAATGGTGCGGCAGTCCACGCCGAGGCCGCGCCCGGCCAATTCCGCCACCAGCCCGCGCAGGGTGAACAGCGTCTTGACCCGGTCCAACATCCAGATCCGCATCTGCGATCTTGCCCGGCGGATGCCCGCCCGTCCCGACTGGCGCGCGGCGCCCCGTCTCGCGCAGGCGCAGCAACCACGTCAACACGCTCCACGGCGTTAGATCCCGCGCCGCCGCCGCGGTTCGGACAGTCTCGCCCTTCTCGAGCTGCGCCAAGCCCGTTCCCGTGAATCCATGCATATCGTACGACCCACCTCTCCATGTTGTGGTCGTGCGCCGCTTTGAATCCCAATCGATTCAGGCTGATTGCATCCCGCCCCAGCGCCCGAAGACTGCATCGCCGCGATCCAATGCGGGGCCGCTTGGCTTGCACCAATTTGCTGTACCTCGCGGCATGCCCGGGCACCGCGCCCATCCGCGGGTAGACTATCCCCCACCCTTGGCGCGATCTCTCTTGATCCTGTCCGTTGCGGTCTAATGAGTGATGGCCGCGCAGCTCCGCCCTATCGCTCAGGGTCCAGTCTGCGTTCCGCGGGCGCTGGCCTGCCGATCCCGGCGCTATGCTGAGCTGCCGATCGCGCCAACACTCTGCCTCGCCTCAGTGCGGTCCGGCCAAACTCGCGATTTGACACGGATGCCGCGCACCGAAGTTGATCCTGACTGCCTTTCAACGAGTGCGTGGACCCGTCTGCCCAACCCGTGCAAGCAATCAAAGGCAGCTTGGCCGCGCTCCCGCAGCCTGGAGGCCCGGTCGGGGGCCTCGGATACGGACGTGTCGCTGCAGGCAGCCGCAACGCCGCCAGGCCCGCTCGCCCCCCAGGGCAGAGCTGCGCAGAGCTGTGCCCAGACCTGAACCGGCATGTGCCGGGGCCCGGGGCTGGGCCAAACTGGGCAGACCGGGCTGGGCTGGGCCAGGCGCCCTACCGGGGGTCTTCCAAGCGGTCTTCGGGCCGGGCTCAGGCGACGAGATGCGACGCCTGATCTCCCGAACCGGCAGCCTCCGCTGACGGGAGCCCGGCCTGAGCCGTCGCAGGTTCTCCGGAGCAGACCTCCTTGGACGGGGCCGTATCGGACGGGGCCGTATCGGAGGGGGACGTATCGGAAGGGGACGCATCGGTCATGCCCTGGGCGGCCCAGGCCTCGATCTGCGCCATGCCGCCCAGCGCCTCGACCAGCGGCGTGATGCGGTCGCCATAGCGCTTCCAGCGATCGACCGATTTGGTGTTCACCCCGTCGCGGATCTGCCCCGCCGTGGCGGTCTTGACGGTCCGGTCCGAGCCACCCGGATCGAGGCAGGCCTCGTCCCAGGGCAGCCCGATGAACTCGACCAGCCGCTTGGCCTGGGCCTCGAAATCGGTCACCAGCAGCTGATAATTGATCTCCATCATCTGCAGCGGCAGCACCTCGCGCCAATGCGCCAGCACGCGCTGATAGGCCTTGTACTGCACCGCCAGCGTCTCGATGGTGTTGGAATATGAGTACTGAATGTCGTTGAAGCGCTGGAAGAGGCAGCTTGAGCAATTGTCGAGCGGGTGGCGATGGATCACGATCACCCGCGCATTGGGATACATCCGGCTGATGAAGCCCAGACGGAACACGTCCTCGGGCAATTTGTCCGTAAAGCGTTTGTATGGCTGGCCCTGCGCCATATTGGTGACCTGGCTCATCAGATAGCCCGCCGCCACCTCCTCCAGCTGCGGCGGGGTATGGCGGATATGCTCAAAAGCATTGGCAATGGGCGCGTTCTGGCTGGCCCAGGTCATGGACAAAATCTCGGCGATGCGGGCACCCGACAACTCACCTGCCCCCAACACATCGGGATGACATGAGAGCACCGTTTCAGTGAAAGTGGTGCCCGAGCGCGGCATGCCCACGATAAAGACGGGCGCCTCGGTCATGTCGCCGCCGCGCGGTTCGCGGCGCAGCGCCTGCGCGGTGTTGGCACGGATGATGCGGTCCACATTCTGGTCGTCGAGATTGCACTCGACCCCATAGGCGGCACCGCCCTTTATGGCATAGTCCCAAGCCGTCTCATAATCTTTGATTCCCTCATAGACCTTTGCAAGTCCGTAATAGGCAAATGACAATCCACGCTTGCTCAGCTTATCTTCCCTAATCAGTTCTCTAATTTTCATCACGGCTGGATCATCCAAATCCGGCTTAGCCATATTACAATAGTTGTACAGAAGAACTACCTTTTCTGGCATTATACTTATTGCTTTTCGCATTGCTGCCTTAGCTTCTTCAAAATGACCGGCAAAAAATAGAAAGGAAGAATAATTCCAATATTTTTTTCCGTCATCGCCTGCTAGGCTTACAGACTTTTTGAGAAGAGCGAGTCCTTTTTGGTTTTGATTTATGTTGCAATAACAAGCGCCCAAATGAAACATTAGGTCTGGGTTATTGCGGTCTTGATTGAGTGCCCGCTGAAAATGCTTTGCGGCATCCGCAAATTGGCTTCGAGTATAGCATTTGTTTCCTTCTTCGAAGGCTCGAAATCCCTTGCGTTGCTTTTTGGTTCGCATTTCTCGTTTCCAACCTGGTTTCCGTGTCGACACTGGCCAGAGACAGAGCAATAAAGATCGAGTCTCGCCCTTCGGTTAACCGTTGAACCCATTAATCATCTTTTGTCGGTGAAATTTACGAGAACTGGTCAAGCCGAAGCAGCGATTGGGTAACGCCACGTTATCCCTTCTCCTGCACGTTGCACTCCATGCCCCCAAAACGGGTTGGCAGGGTGCCGGCGACGCTCGCCATGCATCTCTTTCGTCAGAATGGCGGTTCGCCCGCTGCAGCCGGAAATCCCGCGTCGCAGCGCCAGTTCAGCCGGCGTGAAAACCGCGCCCGATCGCCAAGGGAAGACGATATGTCCTCGATCCTGACCAATACCAGCGCCATGGTCGCGCTGCAGACCCTCAACATGACCAACAAGAACCTTGATATGGTTCAGAACCAGATTTCGACCGGTAAGAAGGTCGCAACGGC
>JBCBKN010000407.1:0-3782 GCA_038521775.1 Pseudomonadota bacterium
CCGGGCCGAAACGCCCTATCGCGCCCGGCTGATGCCGGCCTTTCTTACCTATGAGGGCCCCTATGATCACCTGTCGCGCCTGGGCGAGTGGGAGGGCGATGCGTCGGCGGCCGCCGAGCCTGCAACGGCAGCATCGGCGCTGTCAGCCCGGCCCGGGGGGGCGGGAGCGCCCGGGGTGCCGGGAGTGCCGGGAGTGCAGGGGGCGCCCGGGGTACTGGGCGCGCCCGGATCGGGGTCCGGAACTGGCGAGGACATGACCGACAGCGCTGCGCTGCGCTGGCCGACGGAGGACGGCGCATGAGTGGCGACGGCACGCCCCCGAAAAAACTGCCCCCGGGCAAACCGCGCCCGGGTGACCTGCCCCTGCATCAACCCCCGCATGACTTGCCCAAGCATGATGAGGCGAGCCTGGCGCAGATCCGGGCGGCGGACCCGCGGCACTCGGCCTGGGTGATGGCCAATGCCGGGTCGGGAAAGACCCGGGTGCTGATCGACCGGGTGGCGCTGCTTTTGCTCGGCGGCACCCCGCCTCAGCGGATCCTGTGCCTGACCTACACCAAGGCCGCCGCCGCCGAGATGGCCGAGCGGCTCTTCGATCGGCTGGGGCGCTGGGCGATGCTGGAGGATGGCCCGCTGACCGAGGCCCTGGCGCGGCTGCATGAGGCGCCGCCGGCGCTGGACGCGGCGATGCTGGGGCGGGCGCGGCGGCTCTTTGCCCAGGCGCTGGAGACGCCGGGCGGGCTGAAGATCCAGACCATTCATGCGTTTTGCGATGCGCTTTTGCGCCGGTTTCCGCTGGAGGCGGGGGTGGCGCCGGGCTTTTTTGAGCTCGATGCACGGCGCGCGGCGGGTCTTCTGGGCGAGATCCGCAACGGGCTTGCCGCGGCGGCCGAGGCCGGCACGAACCCGGTTTTCGACGATCTTGCCGGGCGGCTCGGCGATGAGGCGTTGGAGGGGCTGACCGGCGCGATCCTGAAGGACCGCGCGCTTTACCCCGCTTGGGTGGACCGGCCCGCCCTGGCCGCGGCCTTGGGTGTCGACCCGCAGGCGGGGCCGGCCGATTGGCGCGCCATGGCGCTGGGCGGCATGCCGGCGGAACGGCTGCGCGGCATGGCGGCGGCGCTCTCCGCGGGCGGGGTCAATGACCAGGCCGCGGCCAAGGCCATCGCGCTGGCGTTAGAGATCGGGGTGGCGGTGCAGACCAAAGGGGCGGGCCAGACCACGGGGGCGGGCCCGGGCCACGCGCCCGAAGCCCGGGCGGTGCAGGTGCTTGCGGCGCTGGAGGCGGCATTCCTGACCGACAAAGGCATGTTGCGCAGCGATCGGGGCTTTCCCAGCAAGGCCGCCCGCGCGCTGCGGCCGGGCCTGAGGGAGGAGATGGCACAGATGGGCGCGGCGGTCCTGGCCGCACGCGATGCGCGGCTGGGTGCGGCCGCGCTTGACCGGGCCGAGATCCTGCACCGCTTCGCCCGCGCGCTGATCGGCGCCTATGAGGCGGCCAAGGCCCGGGCCGGCGCGCTCGATTTTGAGGATCTGATCGAGCGCAGCCGGCAGCTTCTGACTCAGTCCGACATGCGCGCCTGGGTGCTCTGGAAGCTCGATGGCGGCATCGATCACATCCTCGTTGATGAGGCGCAGGACACCAGCCCGGCGCAATGGCAGGTCGTCGCGGCCCTGGCCGAGGAGGCGCTGTCCGGGGCAGGCGCGCGCACGCTTGACCGCACCGTCTTTGCGGTGGGTGACATGAAACAGTCGATCTATTCGTTCCAGGGTGCGCGGCCGCGGGCGTTTTTGGAGATGCGGGACCGGTTCGACCGCGCGCTCACCGCGCTGGGCAGCCAGCTGCGGCAGACGCCGCTGCGCCATTCCTTCCGCAGCGCCAGTCCGATCCTGCGGCTGGTCGATGCCTGTTTCCGGGGGGGTGCGTCCGATGGGCTTTCCTCCGACGCGCGCCCCCACGGGCGCTCCGATGGCACGCCGCTGCCCGAGCATCTGGCGTTTTTCGAGCGGCTGCCGGGGCGGGTGGAGCTGTGGCCCTTCCTGCCCAAACCCGACGCGCCCGCGCCGCGGCCCTGGTGGCAGCCGCTCGATGCGCCCGAGCCGGGCGATCCCAAGGCGCGGCTGGCCGCGGTTCTGGCCGATGAGATCGCGGGCTGGCTGGCCGCAGGGCGCGCGGTCGCCGCCGGGCCGCCGGGCGAGGCGCTTCGGGCGATGCGCCCGGGCGACATTCTCATTCTGGTGCAGCGGCGCGATCTTCTGGCGCGTGAGCTGGTGCGCTGTTTGAAGGCGCGCGGGGTGCCGGTGGCCGGGGCCGACCGCATCCGTCTTTCGGCCGAGCTTGCGGTCCGCGACATCCTTGCCGTGCTGCGCTTTCTCGACACGCCCGAGGATGATCTGTCGCTGGCCGCGGCGCTGCGCTCGCCGCTCTTTGGGCTCAGCGAGGACGCGTTGTTCACGCTGGCGCATGGGCGCGAGGGGCTTTTGTGGCAGGCGCTGCGCCAGGCCGGGCATCCAGCGGCCGAAACCCTGCATGATCTGCGCGATGCCGCCGATTTTCTGCGCCCGCATGAGCTGATCGACCGGCTGCTCACCCAGCATGGCGGGCGAAGGCGGCTTCTGGCCCGGCTGGGCGAGGAGGCGGGCGAGGCCATCGAGACGCTGATGTCGCTGGCGCTGACCCATGAGGCCGGCGAGATCCCCGGTCTGAGCGGGTTTCTGGCCTGGATCGATGCGGATGCCGATGAGATCCACCGCGAGCCGGATCTGGAGCGGGCCGATCTGGTGCGGGTGATGACGGTGCATGGTGCAAAGGGGCTGGAAGCGCCGGTCGTCATTCTGCCCGACACCGCGGCGCGGCGGCCGCCCGAGCGTGACCCGGTTCTGCCGGTCGGCGGCATTGGGCTCTGGTCGGGGCCTGCGGGCAGCAATCCGCCGGCGCTTGAGGAGGCGCGGGCGGCGCGGGCGCGGGATGGCGAGGAGGAGCGGCGGCGGCTCCTCTACGTGGCGCTGACCCGGGCGAAATCGCTGCTGATCATTGCGGGTGCCGGGCCCGCGGACAAGGCCGATGGCGGCTGGTACGGCCAGGTGCGCGGCGCGATGCTGGCCGAGGGCGCGCGGCCCGAACCCGGCCCGGCCGCGCTTGACGGCCAGGCGCTGGTGCTGGGCATGGCGCGCAGCACGATATCGGGCCCGACAGCCAGCACGGCCCCCAGCACGGCCCCCAGTACGGGACCCAGCATGGCCCCCAGCACGGACCCCAGTACGGACTCCAGTACGGACCCCGGCACCGGACTCAGCATGGCGGAACCGCCTCCCGCGGCGCAGGAGCCGGGTGCAGCGCCGGCATCCCCCGTTCTGGACGCGCCCGATCTGGCACCTCGCGATCTGGAAGCCCCTGATCCAACGTCGGCTGAAGGTTCTGCCCGCAGCATCTCTCAGCGTGGCGACGGGGCCTCGTGGGACGACGGCCACCCCGATGGCCACCCCGACGGCAACCGCGACGGCGACCAAGCCGGGGACCAAGACAGCCGTAAAGAAGAGGATGGGGACGAGGAGGGGGACGCGGACAAGGATAGGGACGAGGGCGGGGACAGGGACAAGGGCGGGGACAACGACGGGCACAAGGGCGGGGCCGATCCGGCACCGGCCTTTCTCAGCCCCTCCAAGCTCGGCGGGGCGCATGCGCTTGCCCCTGGCGCCGCGGTCTCCGCGAGTTCTGCGGCCTCCGCGAGTTCTGCGGCCTCAACGAGTTGGTCACAGCCGAGGTCATGGCCGATGCGATC